>JAZRIE010000125.1:0-4360 GCA_045645105.1 Eubacteriales bacterium
TGGGGTACGTTCGGTATTCTGATCCCCGTAGCGACCTCGATCCTCGGCACCAGCCTTGACGCGAACGTAATTCTTGCGATCTCTGCGATCCTTGCAGGATCGGTTTACGGCGACCACGTGTCTCCCATTTCCGACACCACCATCATGGCAAGCTCGGGAGCGCAGTGCAACCACATCGACCACGTCAAAACGCAGCTTCCTTACGCATCGCTTTGCGCGGGGATCGCATTTGTGGCATACCTGATCGCAGGTATCGTAGTAGGGCAGGGACTTTCCTACGCGCCCGCGGCGATCATTACGCTGGCAACAGGAATTGTGCTTCTTGCCGTTGCGATCCTTGTGATCCGGTTGGCAGGAAAGAAAAAGAAGGCGTAAAGCTGAAAAAACAGATAAAAGAAAAGCGAGCCGATCCCGATAAGGGGTCGGCTCGTGTTTTAATTTTTCTTTTGTTTCTTTTCAAAAAGATCGGGGGTAGGGCTCATTTTCATGCTGAAATACTTGTCCCATTTTTGACGCCGTCTTCGTTTGACGATACATTCGGTGGCGATCCATGCCGTCAATACCACGGCAAAAAAGAGAAATCCCGCTACGAATACACGGTTTTGTGTCAATGCCTGCATACTCAAAAGACTGCTGATAAAGCTGCTTCGCTCGGCAGAGCCTGCCGTGTAAAGCGGGACGGTGCCAAGCGTGCGTCCGTTCCACAAAACGGCAACGTAGCCAACCTGCTCACCCTCCCTCACGGGGGCTTCGAGCGTGGTGCGGGTCAGACGGATGCTGTAGGTGACGTCGCGCCCAAGCTCCAATCCTGCGGGCAGATAGCAGGAAAGCGACTCGCGCGTTTTGACCTCGACCTCACTCGTCAGGTCGGAGACCGTCACGGGGACGGTACAGATCACGGTGTCGGACGAGATGACCTCCATATACGTGTAGGTCTTGTACACCCAATCCACCAAACGGTTGACCGCGAGATATCCGTGGTTGGCGTTGTCCTCGTCTGCCGCCCCCATGACGATGCAGAGATAGGTCTCTCGACCGTTATCGGCAAGCGTCATCACGCAATTGCCGCTTCGCAGGGTGTAGCCCGCGTTCATGCCGCGGCATTTTTCGTTGTGATACTGCGTGGTGGTGTTGGAAGCGATCAGGGCGTTGCGGTTGTGAATGGTCTGCGCGCGCAGGGAATGCGTTTCCGCAAGGGCATAGCGCGCGGTTGAGGTGATCTTCATAAATTGCTCGTTTTGCGAGGCGGCTGACGCGAGCCTTGCAAGATCGGCAGCCGTTGTCAGCGACGCATCGTCAAGCCCGTGAACGTCGGTATAGACCGTTCCCGCCATACCAAGCTCCTGCGCCTTGGCGTTCATGCGCAGGACGAACGCGTCAAGCGAACCCGCGACGTAGACGGCAAGTGCTTGATACGCGTCATTGTATCCGCCGCAAAGTGCGGCATAGAGCAGCTGCTCCACCGTAAGCGTGTCGCCCGCCTCAAGCTTGAGACGGAAAAAGCCGTCGAGCCCCGCAGTCATGCTTTCGGTGATTTGGACCTCGTAGGTCGCGTAATCGGCAAGCACCTCGCAGAAGATCAGCCCCGACATCACCTTTACGGTTGAGCCTGCGCTGACGACGAGCTGTGCGTTCTTTTCTACCACGACCGACTCCGACTCGACGTGATAAAAATACACGGCGTTGGCGTCATCGACCGACGGCGGCGCGGCAATATCCTCGGCTGACGACGTGATGGGAGAGAGCAGCGCGAGCAGAAGCGTCAGCACCAAAGCCCACGCGATTTTCTGTCTTTTTGTCACCTCACACGCTCCTCTCGTCGGGCGCGGGGCGCGACCTTGCGGCTTGTACGTCCTTTTGTATCTGTTCGCGCAGGGCGTCCTCACTCTCGAATTTTTGCTCGGGTCGCAAATACTCCAAAAAGGAGACCGTAACAAGGCTTCCGTAAACGTCCTCGGAAAAATCCAGCACAAAGGTCTCGCAATTGACGGCGGCGTCACAATCGACCGTCGGGCGCGTTCCCACGTTGGAAATGCCTCGGTAGAGCCGTCCGTTGATCTCGCAATCGGTCAGGTAAACGCCATGGCGCGGGATCAGCGACTCCTGCGGAAAGCGTTGGTTTAGTGTGGGAAAGCCCCATCTCTTGCCAAGCGATTTTCCGTGCAATACCTCGGCGCGGATCGAGTAGGGACGCGTGAGAAGCTGTGCGGCTTCGGCGGCGTTGCCCTCGGTGAGCAGATTGCGGATCCGCGTGGAGCTGACGGTCTCGCCGCCCACGGTGATCTCGTTCTGCACCGCGACCTCAACGGTCAAAAGTCGCTTCAGATCCTCGGGGTTTCCGCGCCCCCCCGCACCAAAGCGGTAATTAAAGCCGCAGACCACCGCGCACGCGTGGCAGGTGTCGCGCAGGACGTCGTTTGCAAATTCGTCGGGGGAGAGGTGGCGGATCGATGGGAAATCGATCAGATAGGCATAGTCCATTCCCGCCTCGTAAAAAAGCTCCAGCTTTTGCTCCAGCGTAGACAGATGCGCGGGATGTCGCGACGAGAGAAAGTCGGTCGAGGGGGCGCGGAAGCAAAGAACGGCACACGCGACCTTACCTTTTTGCCGTGCGCGGATCTCGGTCGCCGTTTGAAAGAGCGCGCGGTGACCGATATGGACGCCGTCGAAGTTCCCGAGACAAACCACCGCAGACGCGGGCTGCTCCGCAGGACGTCGGTCGGAAAGTGAAATACATTCTACGGAATACATGCGTCAGTTTAACTCCAGATAGCTTTTTACAAGCTCGCCCATCAGCTCGTCGCGGTCGATCTTGCGGATCAGCGCACGGGCGTTGTTGTAGTTGGTGATATAGGTGGGATCCTCGGAGAGCAGGTAGCCTACGATCTGTCCGATCGGATTGTAGCCCTTTTCGCTCATTGCCTCGTAGACGGCACGCAGGATCTCGCGGGACGAAAGCTGCTCGTCCTCTTGTTGAAGGGTCTTGTTTTCGGTGTTCACGGAAATGCTCCTTTCCCATGGTTTCGGTATTTATCCATTTTACATTATAAATGATAAACGCAGATTTTTCAAGAGCTTTTTGATAAATATTTGCTTTTTTCGCGCGTAGCTCTTGACGAAATGCGTTTTTTGCGGTATACTGATGCTATTATATCAATAAGGAGATACCATGCGCATCACGTTTTTGGATGCCGAAACACTCGGCAACGACCTTTCCGTAGAAGCCTTTCGCGCTCTCGGAGAGGTGACCGTCTATCCCAATACCGCGCCGCACGAGATCGCCTCACACGCCAATGGAGCCGAGGTGCTGGTGCTGAATAAGGCGCGGATCAACGAACGCACGCTTGGGGAAAACACGACCCTGCGGCTGATCTGCATTACCGCAACGGGCTTTGATAACGTTGACCTCGACTTTTGCCGTCGTAGGGGGATCGCGGTCTGTAACGTGGTGGGCTATTCCACGCAATGCGTGGCGCAGGTCACGATCGCTATGGCACTGTCGCTGATCACGCATCTGCCTGCCTTTACCGCCTGTGTGGCAAGCGGCACGTATACCGCGAGCGGTGTCGCAAACCGTCTGGAGCCTACCTATCACGAGATCGCGGGGAAGACGTGGGGCATCGTCGGCTTTGGCAATATCGGTCGTCAGGTCGGGGCAGTCGCAAGGGCACTCGGATGCCGTGTGCTGGTCAACAAGCGCACGCCCGTGGACGGCTGGGACTGCGTGGATCTTGACACCGTCTGTCGGCAGTCGGATATTCTGTCGATCCACACGCCGCTCAATGACGACACGAGAAATCTGCTCGACGAGCGGCACGTTTCGATGCTGAAGCCGAACGCGATCGTCATCAACGTAGCGCGCGGGGCGGTGACCGACGAAAAAGCCTTGGCAAGCGCGATCCTTGAGGGCCGCATCGGCGGTCTTGGCGTTGACGTTTACAGTGCCGAGCCGATGGGGAAGGAACACCCCTTTCAAGCGATCAAGGACCTTGAAAACGTATGCCTGACGCCGCATATGGCGTGGGGCGCGTATGAAACGAGAGTGCGGCTTCTTGACGAGGTTGCGGAGAATATCAAGTCGTTTTTGCGCGGAGATAAGCGCAATCGCGTGGATTGATGAAATTTTTTACATTGCAAAAATAAGGGAGAAAAACACATGAAAAAGCTTTTTGGAAATGCGGTGGTCGGTCAGAGTGGCGGACCTACGGCGGCGATCAATGCAACGCTTGCGGGCGTGATCCGCGGTGTAAAGGAGAATCTGCATGATGGGCAGATCGGTACGTTGTACGGTATGCGCAACGGTGTCGAAGGTCTTTTGCAGGAGCGCCTGATCGATCTTTGCGCGTATTTTGATACCGAG
>JAZRIE010000126.1:0-3939 GCA_045645105.1 Eubacteriales bacterium
GCTCCATGTGAACGTACCGCTCCCGCAAAAGTGCCGAGGAATATTCAGTCGTCTTCATCAAAAAGCTCCTCCCCGCCCACACGCGTTCCGTCAAGATAATAGACGGTATTGACCGTGGCCGCCTGCGCCACCGCGATCACATCCTCTCGTGTAACCGAGAGGAACGCGTCTCGGCAGGACTCTACGGTTTCACTCACCCCCACAAGCGAACGACCGAAATAAAAGGTCTCGAGCGCGGCGGGGCTATCCTCGATCTGACGGTATGCACCCGCAAGCGACCGACGCGCCGACTCCAGCTCATCCTCGGTAAAATCTCCGTCGGCAAGCGCGCGCAATTGCGCCATGATCTCCCTCTCGGCGCGCTCGCGGTTCTCGCGGGCCAGCCCACAAGTAATCAGGATCGTCCCCTTGTACGCGTTGTAGGCAGACGAGCAATGATAGCAAAGCGAAAGCCGCTCACGCACGTTGACGAACAGCTTGGAAACGGGCGACGTGCCGAGCATTTCGTTAAAGATCATGCACGCGGGATACGCCGCGTCAGATACGGTGATCCCCGTACCAAGCCCCAAAATCAAGTGTCCCTGAGAGACCTCCAGAGTCTCATCAAGGCGGACGGCTTGAGAAAGTCTTTCAACGGCGGACACACAGGGTCGGCGGGCGGATGTGCCCTTTGCGATCAGCTCGACCGCAAGTGTCCCTGCAAGCAGATCCGCGACCTCACGGTCGGTACGTGTTCCGACGTAAAAGCAATCCAGCGTCATATCCGACACGAGCCGCCGCCAATGCGCGGTCAGCTCGGCAGGGGTGATCGCCATGATCTGTTCTTCACTTCCCATCACGGGCGCACCGCACGGCTCATTTTCGTACAGAAGTGCACGGCATCGGTCGGCGGCGTAGGCACGCGGATTGTTTTTTTGCGCACGGATCGCGTCGCATTGCAGCTGCTTTTCGCTCTCCACGTAGCGCGCGTCCAGCAGTCCGTCTGCATCAAGGAGCGGATGGAAGAGGATCTGTGACATCACGTCAAGCACCTCGCAAAAGGTGTCTTCCCCCTGCGGCAGATAAGCGGCGTCCAAAAGCTCGGCAGAAAAGCCGATGATCTGAACGTCGCCGCGGTAAAAATTGCGAATGGAAAGCTCCGTACCGAACAAATAATCCAGTCGCTGATTCAGTTTTGCAAGCGTGGGATACTTCTCGGTTCCGCGACGCAGGACCGACAAAAGAAGCGTGGTCTTATACACACTCTCGCGCTCGATCGGCAACACCGCCGAAACCGAAAGCATCCCCGCCTTAAATTTTTCGGTTTGACAGACGCGCAAAGTCAACGCGTCCGTCACCCGAATAAGGCTTGGTGTCATCAAAATTCAATACCTCTTGGTGTGACCGTCCTCGGGCTCGTTGGGGAAACCGTTTTCATCGGTCTCCGCGCCGCCCGACGGCTCGGTCTCGTTATCGCTCCCGCGATCGGTCTCGGTCTGCGCGGCGGTTGACGTTCCGCTCTCAAAACCATGCTCCGAACGCGGTATTTTGGTACAACCCACCGCCGCCACGCATAAGAGGACGGCAAGCAGCATTGCCAAAATTCGCTTTTGAACGGTCAGATACCGTTCCATTTCTGATCCTTGTCACTCATATTCAGGGGCGTGCCGTCGGCGAGAGCATAGCCCTCGGCAGAGGCAGTCCCCTTGTAGTCACCCACAAGCTCGGGCCATGCGATACCGATCTTGGGATCGTTCCATGCAAGTCCGCCCTCGTCTCCGGGATGATAAAAATCTGTGCATTTGTAGCAGAACTCGGCAACGTCACTCAGCACGAGAAAGCCGTGCGCAAAGCCCTGCGGAATATAAAACTGCTTTTTGTTCTCCTCGGTCAGATCCACTCCGTACCACTTGCCGTAGGTGTCACTGCCCGAACGCAGATCCACCGCGACGTCGAATACGCGCCCCTTGATGACGCGCACCAGCTTGCCCTGCGGGTACTGCTTTTGAAAATGCAGACCGCGCAATACGCCCTTGACCGACATGCTCTGATTGTCCTGCACGAAGGTCATGTCAAGACCTGCCTCGCGCATATCGTTTTGGTTGTAGGTCTCCATAAAGTAGCCGCGGTTATCTCCGTGAACGGCAGGCGTGATCACGCAAAGCCCCTCAATACCGCCAACGTTTTTTTCTACCTTGATCTGCCCCATGCGAATTCTCCTTTATCGGTTTCCGTACATTTTTTCGTAGTAGTTCTGATACTCACCCGAAATGATGGTCTCCCACCACTCGCGATTGTCAAGATACCACTGTATCGTCTTTTTAATACCGTCCTTGAACATCGTCTCGGGCAGCCAACCAAGCTCGGTGTGGATCTTGGTCGGATCGATCGCGTATCGCATATCGTGTCCCTTGCGGTCGGTGACGTAGGTGATGGGGCTTTCGGGCTTGCCAAGCTCACGGCAAATGATCTTGACGATATCGATGTTCTTCATCTCGTTGTGTCCGCCGATGTTGTAGACCTCGCCCACGCGTCCCTTGTGAATGATCAGGTCGATCGCCTTGCAGTGATCCTCGACGTAGAGCCAATCGCGCACGTTGAGTCCCTCACCGTATACGGGCAGGGGCTTGTCGTTCAGGGCGTTGGCGATCATCAGCGGAATCAGCTTTTCGGGGAAGTGATAGGGACCGTAGTTGTTCGAGCAACGGCTGATGGTCACGGGAAGTCCGTAGGTTCTGTGATATGCCAGCACCAACAGGTCTGCCGCCGCCTTGGACGACGAATAGGGACTGCTGGTGTGAATGGGCGTGGTCTCGGTAAAGAACAGGTCGGGACGGTCGAGCGGAAGGTCGCCGTAGACCTCGTCGGTCGATACCTGATGATAACGCGTGATGCCGTATTTGCGGCAGGCGTCCATCATCACGGCAGTTCCCATGATATTGGTCTCAAGGAAGATGCCGGGATTCTCGATCGAGCGGTCAACGTGGCTTTCCGCCGCGAAGTTGACCACGATGTCGGGCTTTTCTTCCTCAAAAAGCTTATATACTGCCTCTCTGTCGCAAATGTCTGCTTTGACAAAGCGGAAGTTGGGGTTTTCCATCACAGGCTCAAGCGTTGACAGATTGCCCGCGTAGGTCAGCTTGTCCAGACAAACGATGCGGTAGTCGGGATATTTTCCCAGCATATGGAATACAAAGTTTGATCCAATAAATCCGGCACCGCCGGTTACGATAATCGTCATCATTATTTCGTCCTCTCGTCAATATATTTTCCGTCCAATACGTCCTTGAGATACTGACCGTATTGGTTCTTTTTGAGAACCTCGTAGACCGCCAAAACCTCGTCGCGCGTGATCCAACCGTTGAGGTAGGCAATCTCCTCGAGACACGCGATCTTGCGGTGCTGATGCGTCTCGACCGTCTTGACAAAATTGGTTGCATCAACAAGGCTTTCGTGCGTACCCGTGTCGAGCCAGGTAAAGCCCTGACCGAGCAGCTCCACGTTCAATTCACCCATTTCAAGATAGATGCGGTTGAGGTCGGTGATCTCCAATTCACCGCGCGCCGAGGGCGTCAGGTTCTTGGCGTACTCCACCACGCGATTGTCGTAGAAATAGAGACCTGTGACGCAATAGTTGCTCTTGGGCTTTTGCGGCTTCTCCTCGATCGAGATCGCGCGTCCGTCGCTGTCAAATTCGACGATGCCGAAGCGTTCGGGATCGTCCACGTAGTAGCCGAATACGGTCGCACCCTTGCCGGTCTCCGCATTCTCAACTGCCGCGCGAAGGCGCTTTTTGAGTCCGTGTCCCGCAAAGATGTTGTCGCCGAGCACCATTGCAACGGGATCGTCGCCAATGAAGTCGGCACCGATGATAGACGCCTGCGCCAGACCGTCGGGCGACGGTTGGACGGCATAGGAAAGTCTTACGCCAAACTGTGCGCCGTCTCCGAGCAGATCCTG
>JAZRIE010000127.1:0-2528 GCA_045645105.1 Eubacteriales bacterium
CTGTCCGTTATGAGCGACGATAGCCATTCTATGCGGCTATAATCCTTACAACGGACAGTCGAGGACGCCTGTCCCTACAAGCTTGATACGATCTTTAGCATTGCGTGTTGAAGCGTAAAAATCAGAAATTGCCTGCTTATGCTGAGAGAAACCCGAATTACTGAATTCCTTTTTGAGCAATATTAAAAATCTGTTTTTGCATTCGTTTTGCGTATTCATAGGTTTTATAGGCACCGCCCCATTCGTGGGTGACGTATGCGATGATGCAGTCTGCCTTTTCTGCCATCCACCTGTTGCGGTATGAGATTGCAAACCGCAAGGGCTTTTCTTCAAGGCTTGGATAGATTATTTCATCATACAAATTCCTATTGTAATTCAAATGAGTTTTTTGATAGCTTTCGGTAATATAAGGGGTAACGAAGATCAGCCTTGTGTTTGGGTGTGTCGTCTGATATTTTCTGCCGCATTTTCGCGCGAAAGCGTCAAAAGAACCGTACCCGCCAAGGTAAAGCTCGGCGTAACCGTCTCCGATCAGCTCCGAAAAAAGAGACAGCAGCTTTTGCTCGTCCGCTTCCGTTTCTGTGTATTGGGCGTGTCCGCAGAACGTGATGATCATAAACCCACTCCAAAATAAAAAGTGCGCAGCCGAGGCTACGCACGAAAAATGTGTAGCTCCGTTTGCTGCGACACAAACGTTTTCTAACTTACCATGGGAAAGTATACGAAAACAGAGCATACATTTTTACCGATAGTAAAAAATGTATACCTCACCCATAATAAGTAATATTCATTTGTGTCGCAGGTTTATTATACCACAAAAAGTAGCAATTGTAAACAGCAAAACAGAAAATTCTCAAAATTCTTTTTGTATGATAATTTCACATTCATTGAATAAAAACGAGATTATAAATACGGTCGGTTGCTTTGGTCTACAATTATAGGGCTGCTTCAAAGCATGAAGCAGCCCTAATTTTTAAAACAATTTATATTTCAGTCTCAAATTATCCGCGATCATCGCGATAAACTCCGAATTTGTGGGCTTTCCGCGGTTATTTTGAATGGTGTATCCAAAATAACTATTTAAGGTGTCCACGTCGCCACGATCCCACGCAACCTCAATGGCGTGACGAATGGCGCGCTCCACGCGGCTGGTCGTGGTCGAGTATTTCTTGGCAACGCTGGGGTAGAGCACCTTGGTAACGCTGTTGATCACGTCGGAATCCTTGATGGTAAGCAGGATCGCCGTGCGCAGGTATTGGTAGCCCTTGATGTGCGCGGGAACGCCGATCTGATGAATGATCTGCGTGACCTGTGTTTCAATGTCGGCGGTCTTGTCCTCGGCTTGGAGAGCGACCGCAGGGACGGCACGACGGCGGTGCGAGATGCTTTGGATATGCTCGCACAGACTGTTGACGTTCACGGGCTTGAGCAGACACAGCTCCGCGCCAAGCTCGGTTGCCTGAATGAACATGTTTTGGTTGGTGACCGACGAGGTAATGATAAACGATGGCTCGGAGTCCTGACCCCAATCCCAATTGTGGCAGTTGCGCAGAACGCCGATGCCGTCGAGCTTGGAGAGCCAGACGTCGATCACGACCACCTCGGGGCGAAACCTCGTGATCTTCAAAAAAGCGTCCTCACCGTTGACGGCTTCCTCAATATTCTGGTATCCCGCAAGGATCAAGCCGTCGCGAATGGTGTTTCTGCTCGCGGGGCTTTCGTCGGCAATCAAAATTTTCGTGGTGTATTCCATGGTAAAATATCCTCCTTAAAGTTACTAAAACTCCCATAATTTTCCAACAAGTATATTTTACCATATATTACCAAATTTTGCAAGACCTAATTTTGTAAAAAAATTCCCAAAATTTTACAGTATTTTCCTGACAAATTTTACCAATCTCACAAAAAAGGTCAATTATTGGTGTGTTTGCAGGGTTCCTTGAAGAAATCTGTCAAATTCATTTCGTATCTGCCGTCGGGATTTCTCGAAAAACCGATGGCTTTGATGAGTGTTTCGTTGTCGCATTTGGCATCGAAAAACGCGCGGTGAACGCCGCAGAGGTCGATAAAGTTGAGCGCGGCGCGTCCCATCACGAACATCGGTTCAAACTCGTAGCCGTCGGTCACGGGAGCAAAATCCACGATCCTGCCGCCGTTTGCGTCCATCGTAAATTGGCAAACGCCGCGTAATTCACCGTCCACCAAGGTCTGATAAGCCAAAAGCTCGGGCTTGTATTCGATGCCACAGCGTGCGCAAAGCACCTCTTGCGTGGCTTTCTCTTGTATCGGTAATACTTCTAACATTTCAATCGTTCCTTTCTGTTTGACCTTCGTTTTTTCCGTAAAGGTAGGCGACCTCGTCGGGGGTAAGATCACGCCAAGTGCCGAGCTTCAGATCGTCGAGCGTCAAATTTCCGATCGCCACACGACGAAGCGTCGTTACACGAAGCCCGACAGCATCGCACATACGGCGGATCTGTCGGTTTCTCCCCTCGTAAAGCGTCATTTCAAGAACGGTCTGTCCGCCC
>JAZRIE010000128.1:0-2469 GCA_045645105.1 Eubacteriales bacterium
CAGTCGGTCGACCTCGGTCACGTCGCAGAACCAGAACTCCGAATGGAACATCTCGCCGCCGGGGATGTTGGTGAGAAGCATACCGATAGCGATCGGTAACAGGAGCAGCGGCTCAAAGCCCTTTTTGATGGCAAGATAGACCAGCACGATCACGATCAGGAACATCAAGAGCGTCTGTCCCCAGTGCGCGTCCAGACTGTTCAGAATCCGATAGATTCCCGTGGACTCCCAGAACCGTTGCAGACTTTCAAGTAAAGCCGTCATGTGAAACGTCTCCTTTCTTGTAAGACTATCATTTGACGGATCAGTTGAGTGTCACCAGAAGTGCGTCGGTGGCAACCGATGCGCCCTGAGAGGTCTCGACCGACGCTACCACGCCGTCAGCGGGAGCCATGATATCGTTTTCCATTTTCATCGCCTCAAGAACGCAGAGGACGTCGCCCTTCTTGACTGCGTCGCCGACCTTTACGTTGATCTTGACGACCGTACCCGGCATAGGCGCCTTGACCGCGGTCGCGCCTGCGTTGCCCGAGGGGGCGGGGGCTGCCTTGGGAGCGGGAGCTGCTACGGGAGCTGCTACGGGGGCAGAAGCTACTATGGGAGCCGCACCTGCGTCAAGCTCCTCTACGGTGACGTCGTATGCGACGCCGTTTACAGTAACACGATAGTTTTTCATAATGTTATACCTCAAATCTTTCGTCTGATGTTTTGTTTTGATATGCGCTTGAAGGAGACCACGCGGAACGCGCCCGTGTTCCCTTCGTTGGCTCTGGCTGCGGTGATCGCCGCGGTGATCGCGGCAATGATTGCGCCGTCGTCCGTAGCAGGAGCTGCATCGACCTCCGTATCTCCAACGGTCGTTGCGGCAACTGCCGTTTCGTCCTTTTTCTCAGCGGTCTTGGGCTTTTCCCGATGCAGGATTCGGTGCATCAGCTCAACCGCACCCCAAAGGATCGCCAACACCGCAAAGATGGTCAGCATTCCCTGCAGGGTCACGATACCTGCCGTTGACACGCGCTCCGACGCCGAAAGTCCGCTTCCGAGCATCACGATAGTATGATTCATATTCGGCTACCTCCGATCACAGAGGAAGATTGCAATGCTTGCGCATGGGGGTTGTCTCGTTCTTCATCATCAGCATGTAGACCGCCGCGCAGATGCGTTGGCGAAGCTGGGACGGCTCGATGACGTCGTCGATGCTTCCATCTGCCGCCGCGATCTCGGGGCTTGCCTGCGTCGTTTTCCATTCGGCTTCAAGCTCTCCGCGCGTGACCGTCTCGGTGATACGGTCGTTCCAAAGGAAGGCGACCGCCGAAGAAGGAGCCATGGTGCTGATCTCTGCCGTGGGAAGCGCATAGACCATATCCGCACCAAGCGATTTTGCGCCCATGAGCGTGAACGATGCGCCGTAAGCCTTGCCGCAGACCACGGTGATCTTTGCGGTGTCGGCACTTGCGTAAGACAAAGCCAGCTTTGCCAGCTGAGAAGCCAAGGGCGCGCCTTCGGCGTCCTTGCTCACCGCAACGCCGACGCTATCCACCAGCGTGACCACGGGGATCGAGAACGCGTTGCAGAAGCCGATCAGCTTTGCCGCCTTTCTCGCGCCGTCTGCGGTGATTGCGCCGTCCGCAACACCCGCGTCGTTTGCCACCACGCCACAGCTCACACCGCCAATTGCGGCAAAGCCCGTGCGCATTTCGGGCGCGTAGGTAGCACCAAGCTCCAGGAAGCGTCCGCCGTCGGTCAGCGACGCGATCAGAGAGACACCCGTCAAGCCGTCGGGCGCGACTGCGCGGTTGACGTCGTCGGTGATCTCCTCGATCACAACACCGTCGGCATTATTGGACGGAAGCAAGGAAACGAGCTCGGTCACAGTCGCGATCGCCTCGGCATCGCTTGCGACCTCGATCGACGCAAGACCGCTTTGTGCCGTCGCCTCCGACGTGCCAACCTCCTTGCCCACCACGAAGGGGGCGTTGACCGACAGAACCGATTTCTCCTTTACGGTCACGGTCATATCGAACGATGCGGCAACGGTTGCCGCCATGCCCACGCAAACACCGGAGATCACGGCGTACTGCGGGATCACGCCGGATGCGTCGCTTACCGTCTTAAGTAGCTTACCGTAAGCCGAAAGAGCCGATGCTCCGTCGCATACCACGGCTCCGATGCTATCAAAAAATCCGATCACGGGCGCGCCGTTTTTGACCGCCATGCGATAAAGTGCCGCGATCTTTTCGGCTTGTACCGCATCAAACGCGCCCTTTTTGCGGTCGCTATCCTGCGAGAACGCATAAGCAAGCTTGCCGCCTATCGCACCGTAGCCACAGATCACACCGGTCATCTCGCCGTTGCGCTTGACGTAAGCGCCCGTTTCCACGAACGTACCGACGTCAAACAGCTCGGCAATTTTGCTGCTGCCCTTGGTTGTGCCAATGTCCATAAAAGTTCCTCCACATCATTTTCGGG
>JAZRIE010000129.1:0-10924 GCA_045645105.1 Eubacteriales bacterium
CGGAAAAAAATAATCAAAAGGAGACTAACAAAATGGTACAGCAGGCATTAGGTATGATCGAGACTCGTGGTTTGGTTGCAGCAATCGAGGCAGCAGGCGCAATGCTCAAGGCGGCAAACGTAGAGCTGGTTGGCACCGAGAAGATCGGTTCCGGCTTGGTATCCGTGATGGTTCGCGGCGATGTTGGCGCGGTCAAGGCAGCAGTTGAGACCGGCGCAGCAGCAGGCAATCTTGGTGAGCTGATCGCAACGCACGTGATCCCCAGACCTCACACCGACGTGGAGAAGATCCTTCCCGCATTGAAGTAATTCGGGATACTTCCGAGGTGCCGCAGATCGATTTTTTGCGGCACCTCAAAACCGAAAATGCAGTTGGAAGGCAAAGAAACATTTATAAGTGATAGCAAACAAAGCGCTTGCGTATATTGCACGGGATACCGAGTGATCGGCGTTTGGTGCAAGATACGCAAAAAAACGAAAGGAACAGATGCGTTATGATTATCGGAACGGTTGTTGGCAGTATCATTGCCACGCGCAAAAATGAAAAGTTGGTTGGTCAAAAGCTTTTGATCGTGCGCCCCATCGAGAACATGGAGGCAAAGGACGAATTCGTCGCGATCGATAACGTAGGCGCAGGCATTGGCGAGACGGTATTGGTAGCGCGCGGATCGGCAGCCCGTGTGGATTGTGACCTTGCAGATGCTCCCGTGGATGCGGCGATCGTTGGAATTGTAGACGAGAAATAATCGAGGCAGACCATGGAATTTGCAAAACTGAGTGAGATTATGCGGTCTGCCGGTGTTGTAGGGGCTGGCGGCGCGGGCTTCCCTGCGTATGCCAAGCTGAATATGGCGGCAGATACGGTCATTCTCAACTGCGCGGAGTGCGAGCCCCTGCTCAAGCTTCACCGTCAGCTTCTGGCAGAGTATACCGAGGAGATCCTGATGACGCTGACCGAAATTGCCGATACCCTTGCCGCCGATTCGGTCGTGGTTGCCGTCAAGAAGGTCTATACCGAGGCGGTAGATGCCGTCAAGGCGCGTTTGAGGGACTATCCCAAGGTGCGTGTTGCCTATCTTCCCGAGGTCTATCCGTCGGGCGACGAGGTCGTAGCCATTTACGAAGCCACGGGGCGCGTGGTCGCACCGGGGGCTTTGCCCGTAAGCGTCGGCTGTGTGGTCTACAACGTGGAGACGATTTATAACGTTTATCGCGCGTGGAAGGAAGGTGCGCCCGTAACGCTCAAATACGTTACAATTGCGGGCGAGGTTCAAAACCCTTGCACACTTCATGCCCCTTTAGGGATGACCTTTGAGGATCTGGTTAAATTAGCGGGCGGTGTGACGCATCCCGATACCGTGATTATGGTCGGAGGTCCCATGATGGGACGGCTTTCGTCCCCGTCAGAGGTCGTGACCAAAGCCACCAACGCGGTTCTTGTTCTGCCCAAAAACGCATATGTGGTGCAAAAACGGCTGACGCCGATCAAGATCGATGCAAAGCGCGCGATGGCGGCATGCTGTCAGTGCCATATGTGTACCGATCTGTGTCCGCGACATCTTCTGGGACATCCCATCGAGCCTCATAAGCTGATGAATGCGATCGCGTCGGGGGTATCTACCGACAAAGATGCGTTCCTCGCCGCTTTCTCCTGCTCGTCCTGCGGTCTCTGCGAGTTGTATTCCTGCGGACAGGATCTGAATCCCAGAGCGTTGATCACAAGCATTAAGGAGGAACTTCGTAAAAACGGTGTGACACCGCCTCGTGGGGCGGCTTCAAAGCCCGTGAAGCCTTCGCGCTCACTTCGGCAGGTTCCTCTCTCTCATCTGACCGCAAGGATCGGGCTTGCGAAATACGAACAGCCTGCTCCCTTGGTTTCGGTCGAAATTCCCGCAAAATCAGTTAAGATCATGCTCTCGCAGAGTATTGGTGCTCCGTCGGTGGCTACAGTCAGCATAGGGCAGGTGATCTGCGCAAATGATGCGGTCGGTGCCGCGACGCCCGATGCGCTCAGTGTTCCCGTACACACCCCGATCGCGGGAACTGTTACCGAGGTAACCGACCGCTACGTGACGGTCAAGGCTTAATCGGAAAGGACGGATAGTTAAAAATGTTGAATAAAGCAATTGGCATGGTGGAATACCAAACGGTATCTGCCGGCATGACTGCCGCCGACCTGATGGTTAAGACCGCGGCGGTAGAGATCCTGCAGGCGTCGGTCGTCTGTCCGGGAAAATACATTACGCTGATCGGCGGAGAGCTTTCGGCAGTACGCGCGGCTGTGGATGCCGCAAAGGCACAGCTTGGCGAACGCCTGACCGATTCCTTTGTGCTGGGAAACCCTCACGAGGATATTTTTCCCGCGATCTACGGCGGTGCTCCCGTTGAAAACGCAAGGTCGCTTGGTGTGCTGGAGACCTTCTCGGCACCCGCAATTATCGTAGCCGCCGACCATGCCGCGAAAACTGCAGACGTGTCGCTCATTGAGCTTCGTATCGCACGCGGTATGTGCGGAAAATCCTATATGCTTCTCACAGGCAACGTTGCAGCCGTGAGTGCGGCAATTGAATCCGCAAAACAAAAGGTGGGAGAGAGCGGACTGTTCCTTGACAGTTCTGTAATTCCCAACCCCGACAAGAGCCTTTGGGCTTCCATTCTTTAAAGCAATGTTACCGATCGAGAGACGCGGAGAGATCCTTCAGAAGCTGATGCTGGAGGGTAAGGTCGTGGTCAGCGAGCTTGCCGAGATCTATGACGTGACTGAGGAGACGATCCGCCGTGACCTGGAAAAGCTTGAGGCTGAGGGATATGCCCAAAAGACCTATGGCGGTGCTGTGCGCAACGACAGCATGACGACCGAACTGCCTTATACTGTACGTAAGCAGACCAATGTGAGTGGAAAGAAGTATATTGCCGAGCTGATCGGTTCGCTGATCACCGACGGCGACAGCCTGCTTCTCGATTCCAGCACCACGGCACTGTTTACGGTCAAGAGTATTGTTTCGAAAAAAATCTGACCATTATCACAAACTCGGTGGAGATCCTTCTTGATCTTCCGCAGGGAAATGATTGGAATATCGTTTCCACGGGTGGCTTTTACCATGGGGATTCCATGTCCTTCTACGGCACGCCTGCGCAAGAGGTCATTTCCAAGTATCACGCCGATTATGCCATTCTTTCCTGCAAGGGATTGGATATGGAAAAGGGCATTACCGATACGCGTGAGCCGTTTGCCGAGATGAAGAAGCTGTTTTGCCGCTCGGCGCGCAAGGTGATCCTCGCAGTAGACCATACCAAATTCAATAAGATCTCTTTTGTGCGCATTGGAGACTTGGATGCGGTGGACGCGGTGGTGACCGACGTAGAGCCGGATGCGCGATGGAAGAACTATTTTGCAGAGCGCAATATCGAGCTGTATTACGAACAAAGAACCATGAAATGACGAAAAAATCGTGCGACGAAAGCTGACTGCGCACGACGAAAAAAACCAAAAAGATCAATCATTTTACGACGCAAGGGACGAAAAGCTCCCTTGCGTCCTTTTTTTCGAAAAATATCCGCAAAAAGAGCGACGCTTTTACGTGCGTATTTCGACCGATTCTGCCGACAAAAAAGAGTAAAATAATAGGGAAGAAAGAATTTTGCTGAGAAAAGAAAGGAAAGTAATGCAAAATGCAGGAAAAGGTAAAGGAATCGACGAAAAAAACGCAACGGGAACGAAGGGAGGTCAACACGGCGGCACTCGGTCGCATCCTGCGTGTCTGCGTGACCGAAGCCTTGTGGGCAGGAGGCGCGGGGCTTCTCGGACAAGCTGAAATGCTTTGTGGAACAAGACCGCTCGGTCTGGCACTCTTGTGCTCATCAGGGAGACATACACTCTCGATCCTCGTGGGTTTGATCCTCTCGGCGCTCTATTTAAGGGATGCCTCGGTGGTTTACATCTGCACCTATGTGGTGGCGGCGCTTGTGCGCATGGCGTCGTCTCTGCTTTTGGATACACCCGACGCGCGCATGGAGCTGCCGCTTGGACTGCAAAAAAAGCTTGGGGGGGTCAAACGAAAGGGGAAAAGGACAAGTTCTCCAACTGATGCGGACGGCGTGGCTCGTGAGAATGATCCTGCGGACACCGACGAAGCGGTACTCGGGCGCGAGAGTAGCGTGGCGAGGGTGTGGAGCGAAATTCGCGATCTGTTTAGCGAGAGTGTTTGCCTTCGCATGACCACGGGAGCTGTTTGTACGCTTGTGGTCTCCCTGTACCTTATCATTTCAAGGGGATTTCAGTATTACGATCTGTTTGGCGCGGTCTTTTCGCTGATCGTTACGCCTGCGGCGGTCATGGTCTACTCGGTCAGCACGGGAAAGGGGAGCGAGTATCGCGCGTTTCTGATTGTCTCGCACTCGGCACTGCTGGTCTCCTTGGTGTGGGCGGCAGAGGGCTTGTACCTTTGCGGTCTGCCGCTTGGAGCAATGCTCGCACTCTTCTTTGCGCTTTATACCACGTCGACCGAGGGCGTGGGGCTTGGCAGTGTGGCAGCGATCCTTGGAGGTGCTTCGATCAAGCTGCTCTTTGCACCCGCCTATCTTTTAGCGGTTCTGGTCTACGCACTTTTGCGGAGCATGGGCAAGGAAAATGCGGGTCTGCTCCTGGGGTGCTGTGCCATGCTCGCGTGGTCGGTCTACGTTGGTGGCGTGGGGCTTTTGTGGGGACTTTTGCCCGCGAGTCTGGTTTCGGCGACCGCCGTCACGCTTGTTCTGAAATTCAGAGGAACGACCGAGCAGGACGAACTCGAAGCTGACGACGGCGAGGCA
Source organism: Eubacteriales bacterium (assembly GCA_045645105.1). Classification (GTDB taxonomy): domain Bacteria; phylum Bacillota; class Clostridia; order Oscillospirales; family CAG-272; genus UMGS1865. The sequence continues at coordinate 4,809 of JAZRIE010000129.1, forward strand.
GTCCGACGCCGCGTCGAGGGAAGCCGCTATCAGGACTCGAGTGAGCGTTTTCGCGGTATTTCGGACGCTTTTTCGTCGCTATCCGAGATGTTCTACAATCTCAGCGACCGCTTCCGTCGCCCGGGTACTCTGGATCTGCGGCGCATCTGCGATAGCTCCTTTGACGCGTTTTGCGCCGACTGTCCCAACAAGACCGTTTGCTGGGGCTTGGAATACGCGGCAACGCTTGCAACCGTCAACGAGCTGATCTCGGCATTGCACACCAAGGGGAAGGTCGCACGGGATCGGATCCCCGACGCGCTGTCGCACCGTTGCGAATCGGTGGACGCGATCCTTGAACGCATCAATCTGGAGTGTGCCAAGCTGACGGGGGAGATGCTCCGCAATAACCGCACCGAGATCTTTGCCATGGATTACGAGGCGGCGGCAAGCATCATCAACGATGCCCTAGAGGAGGACGACGGAGAATACCGCTTCGATCACGAGCAGGAGCAAAAGATTGCCGAATATCTCAACGATGCGGGCGTGCTTGCGTGCGGTGTGACGGTCTACGGAAACCGCCGCAGACGGATACTCGTGCGCGGTGTGGACGTGGAGCATACTTGCATTACGGTGGAGACGCTACGGTCGGATCTTGGCGAGATGTGTGGCATGGAGCTGAGCCGTCCCGTGTTTGAGGTCGAGGGCTCGGTCACCACCATGATGCTTCAGGCGAGGCGCAAGATCGCGGTCGTGGGGGCGCAAAACAACGTGTCGGCGGACGGCGGCGTGAGCGGAGATACGGTCAATCTGTTCTCCAATAAAAAGGACTACTTTTACGCGCTGATCAGCGACGGAATGGGCTCGGGCAAGGCGGCGGCGCTGACCTCGAATATCTGCTCGGTCTTTCTCGAAAAGATGCTTCGCGCAGGAAACCGCGCGGGGACGTCACTACGAATGCTGAACAATCTTTTGCGGTCACGCGGAAGCGACAGCTCGCGTGAATGCTCGACCACGGTCGATCTCGTAGAGGTTGACCTGATGACGGGGGAGGCGTCCTTTATCAAGAGTGGTGCGGCACCCGGCTTTGTGGTGCGCGATAAGGTGGTACACCGTCTGCAATCGGTCAGTATTCCCATTGGGATCATCAGCACGCTGGACGTGCGCGCCACGCCGTTTGCGCTCAGGGCAGGCGACACGGTGGTGATGATCAGCGACGGCATTTTGCAAAACGATCCCGACGGACAAAAGATCACCGCCTTTCTTTCGACAGCGGGAGAGCTGACTCCCGAGGAGATCGTGTATCACATCTGCTTGCAGGCGGCGCAAAACGATGGTCACGACGACTGCTCCGCCATCGCCCTGCGGATCACGGCGGCGGAGGAGTGAGCGGCAGTCTGGAAAAAACAAATGCAACCAAAAGCTCGGACGGTAGGATAGAACCGTCCGAGTTTTTCTTTTCGCGGGATTTTCAAATTGCATATTTTAAAGATTTTTATATTATCATTGAAAGGTTATTGACAAGCTCATTACACCATGATATAATAAAAGTACACTGCACAAAAGTTTAGAAACAAACCTTTTGAAAAAGGCTTTTTAGTTGCTTTGCAATAAAATTTATATTTTTGAGGAGGAGACGAAATGAAAAGAATTGTTAGCTCTATTATACTTACCAGCACGCTCTCCTTGTGCTTCACGTCTTGCAATTTGGCAAGGCAAAATGTAAAACAAGATACTGACGAGCTTGTCACTTGCGAGCAGACACAGTCCGTTGTGGAACAATACGATATTGAAAAGGAAAAAAGGTACAATGAGGCGTTTGAGCTGATTGATAAGGGCGATTATAATGCCGCTTATAAAATCTTCAATACGCTTGGAAATTATAAGGATTCAGAAGAACAAAGCACGCGATTCCAATATATTCCCGTAAAGCGGCTGATCTCTTGCGACAATGTTGAGATTGTCGGAGAGATCACCTTGAACGAGAACAACCTTCCCATTCAAATTGCAAACCGATACGAAACAAACAAGCGCATTTTTGATTTTGCCTATGACGAACGCGGGAATCTGATTCAAAAAGCTGTAAGCACCGAATACGAAAAAACTGTTTACGATTATACGTACGATGAGCAAAACAGGCTTACAAAAGAGATCTGCACATTTTCTAACGGTCATGTTAACATATTTTACTATGCCTATGATACAAATGGGCAGCTAATAAATGAGACTTGTGAATTTTACGACGGTAGCGTAAAGATAACAGACTATCAATATGATTCTTTCGGCAAGTTGACACAAGAGCGCGTAAAGTATTCGTCTGATACCTACACTAACGAAACACGGTACGACTATATCTATGACGCAAGCGGAAATCTGATCAAGCAGGTTCAAACGACTCAGGACGGTGCCCAAATCACCTTCGATTTTGTTTATGACACGAACGGAAATCTGCTAAGACGTGTTCACAATCTTTATAACGGCGCACAGGCTATATACGAATGTGCCTATGATGCGAACGGCAATCTTATCCAAGAAGTGTATATTGAAACCAACGGCGAGAAATATGTTTACGATGCAGTCTATGATGCGGACGGCAACATGATCGAGGGAGGATATACTGCTCAAGGCGCCGATAGAGAGGTTTACCGCAGGGCTTACTATAAGGGTGATAAGCTGGTCAAGGATGTCTACACCGATTCGGTCAGCAACTATACTTATGATGAGCAGGGTAACATTATAAAGAAAAGTTTGTCAAAAAGCCAAGGGGAAGACCTTTCTATAGAGTACGAGTATAAATTTGTCTACGTTGGGTACGACATTCCGCAGGAAGTTGAGCAGCGCATTGACGATGTGCGTAATGATTGGAAATCCTTTGAGGAGTGGTATGCTGCTGACAAGGGGTAATTTGTTAAACGATTAGCAAAATAACGGTCACGACGACTGCTCCGCCATCGCCCTGCGGATCACGGCGGCGGAGGAGTAAAACTGTATCTCAATAAAATATATTATGAAAAAACTGAACCCCTCGTCGCTTTGGCGTTGGGTTCAGTCTTTTTTGCTTTTTTGAAAGATGTTCCGCTTGATCAGTCGCTCGGTCAGGCGTTGCATGAGGGATAGCCGCAGGAGCGTATACATCAGGAATGCTCCGCCTACGTTCAGGATCAGGTCGTCTACGTCGCACGAGCCGACCATAAATAAAAGCTGTAGTCCCTCAATGCAGGCGACCAATACAAGCATGGTTGGGAGAAACACGTACCAACGTCTTTGCGCACGCCAAAAGTAGGGGAGAAAGAGGGCGAGCGGCATGAGGGCGCAGATATTTCCAATGAGATTGAGCAGGGTGTAATAGGTATTGACGTAGCCGTTGACAAAGCCCTTGATATAGACCTGCCAGATGCTTTCAAACGGTCGCAGATTGACGTAGCGTTCCAGATACGCGGCGCGCCGCGCGGCATCGTCTATGGGAGCAGAAATCGTCCCTCTGCCGAGAGACTTGTCAAGGAGCGTCAGATTGATCAAAAGATAGACGTACAAGAGAAAAAAGAGGATCATGGCGCGGTGGAAGATGCGGTCGTCGTGCGTTCGTCCCTCTCGAAGGACCGCACCGAGGTAGAACAGCGCGCAGATCACGCCGAGCAGGAGCACGCGAAAGACCGAGGACTTGTGGATCCCATGCTCCAGAATCAGATTTCTTATTTCGGTCACGGCGAACAGACAGAGAAACAAGAAGGCAGCCGCTAAAATGATATGGTCTGCGTAAAGTCTCTTGGCACGAAGCTTTTGTTGCGTTTTCTTCACAATCTTGCCCCTTTCTGTTCGTGATATAAAAAGTATAACAGAAAAAGCGCGAAATGTCTATATCAAAAATCAAATATTTACGAAAAGTTTTCGACAAACCGCCAATGCCCCTTTACAAATGACCGCTGTTGTGGTATACTATAACGTAGTAAACAAGAGAGGCAGAGAGAACATGACCACATTGATCGTTGTACGGCACGGACAAAGTGTCAGCAATCTTGAAAAACGCTTTACGGGGCAGTTTGAAACGCCCTTGACCGAGCTTGGACACGAGCAAGCCGAGGCGACCGCACGGTATTTGGACGGCTTTCGCATCGACCGCATCTATGCCAGCGACCTTTCGCGAGCCATGGACACCGCAAGACATACGGCAGTGCGTCAGGGGCTTGAGGTCATTCCCGAAAAAGGCTTCCGCGAGATCGACGCAGGTCTTTGGGAGACCAAGGAATACGGTTTTTTGTGGAATACCTATCGCGAAAGCTACGACAAGTGGTTGCATGATATTGGTCGTGCGCATCCCGATGGCGGCGAGAGCGTGTTGGAGCTTTCCGCACGCGTTCTTGCATCTCTTGACCGTGTGGTGTCGGAAAACCGCGGTAAGACCGTAGCAGTCTTTACGCACGCTACGCCCGTGCGCATGATGGGCTGTAAATGGTTCGGGTTCGATCCCACAGACGCGCCCAAGGTTCCGTTTTGCACCAACGCCTCGGTTTCGATCGTGGAATACGAGGACGACGGCTCGTTCCGTCTGGTGGAATACGGCTACGACGAGCATCAGGGAGAACACAAAACCAAGCTGCCAAAGGGGCTTGTGTAAAATACGATGATAAACAGAACCGCTCCGCGCAACACGCGCGGAGCGGTTTGTTTTATACTATTCTCTAATAAAATTCTTTAACCGATACAGGGGCATTGCGCGCCCGTATTTTCTTGTGACGGTTGCCGTCTACAAATCATTTTTTCGTAATTTCCGTTGCTCCATGCGAAACAACGCTTGTGGAGATTTCAGGGTCTCGGTGGCCCCTGAAATCTTGCGGCAGCACCTTTCCGTCTGTTCGCAAACACCCCCACTTATGCCCTAAATAAAGGTTCGTGGCAAAGCATAAACGCTTTTATCTGTCCGTAAAACGCGGTAAAAGTTTTGAAAGGTGTCGGAAAACTTTTTCAAAAGTTTTCTGACAAAAAACAAAAAACCAAAAACAAGATTTTATTTAGAGATTAGTATTATAACGACTCCATATATTCTTCCAGCTCGCTCTTGATGACCGAGACCTGCGGTCCGTAGACCACCTGCACGCCCGTGCCCTTGTGGATCACGCCCGCCGCTCCGCTTTGCTTCAGGAGCGCGTCGCTGACCTTGTCGGCGTCCTTGACCGTCACGCGCAAACGCGTCGCACAGCAGTCGAGATTTGCGATATTGTCCTTGCCGCCAAGTCCTTCCAAAATCAGCGCGGAGGTCTTATGGTCGGCGTCGCCTCGGCTTGCCGATCCTGTTGTCTCGCCGTCTCGCTTGGCGTTGTAGTCTGCGCGCGTGTAGAGCTTTACGTCGGTGTCGTCGTCCTCACGACCGGGAGTTGCGTAATTCATCCTGCGAATGAGGAAGCGGAACAAGAGGAAATACAGAATGAAATAGAACGCGCCAACAAGCGGGATCATGAGCCATTTGGTCTTGGCGTTTCCGGGGAGAATGCCGAACAGGATCAGGTCGATGATACCACCCGAGAAGGTCATGCCAACGCCCACGCGCAACAGGTGCATCAGCATATAGGAAAGTCCCGCCAGCACCGAGTGGATCACGTAGAGAATGGGAGCGACGAACAGGAAGGTAAACTCGATCGGCTCGGTGGTACCCGTGAGCATAGAGGTCAGCGCGGCAGAGAGCAAAAGTCCGCCCGCAACCTTTTTCTTGTGCGTCTTGGCGCAGGTGTACATGGCAAGTGCCGCGCCGGGAAGTCCGAAGATCATCAAGGGGAACTTACCGCTCATAAAGCGCGTTGCCTCGACCGAAAATCTGACCGTGTTGGGAGATGCAAGCTCGGCAAAGAAGATATTTTGCGCACCGTAGACCATCACGCCGTCGATCAGAGCCGAGCCACCCACACCCGTTTGCCAGAATGGCAGATAGAACACGTGGTGCAGTCCAAAGGGAATGAGGATACGCTCGATAAAGCCGTAGATCAAGGTGCCCGCGTAGCCCGAGCGAAGCACGAGGTCACCGAGCGCGTAGATGCCCGTTTGAATATAGGGCCAAACGAAGAACATCAGAACGCCAACGAGAATATAGGCGGTGGTGGAGATGATGGGAACGAAGCGGCTGCCACCGAAGAAGGAGATCACGT
>JAZRIE010000130.1:0-3947 GCA_045645105.1 Eubacteriales bacterium
AGTGACCTCTCCGTCGTAAAGAACGCCTGCCTCGGCTTGCAGCTTGCGATGAACCTTCGCGCCGATCGCCGCGCGCGAAATACTCGGGCGGTGTCCGTGACCGGGGCGCAGATCAAGATCGCCGCAGGTAAGCGACAGATCACAAAGCTCGGTCACCGAAAGCGTGACCACGGCGCGTTCCACGTCGTATTTCATAGAGGCAGGTACTCCTTTCTAATACTAATGTTTTTTGTTTTTTGTTTTTTGTCAGAAACTTCTTAGAAGAAGTTTCCGACACCTTCAAGAACTTTTACCGCGTTTTATGGATAAATAAAAGCGTTTATGCTCTGCCTCGGACGGTTATTGAGGGCATAAGTGGGGGTGTTTGCGAACAGACGGGAAGGTACTGCCGCAAGATTTCAGGGGCCACCGAGACCCTGAAATCTCCACAAATGTTGTTTCGCATGGAGCAACGCAGATTACGAAAAAAGGATTTGTAGTACTTTATTATAGTATATCACAAAAAGCCCCTTTTGGAAAGAGGCTTTTGGAAAAAACTTTTTGAGGGCGTATTATTTCTTCACCGCCATGCCGTAGCTCCTCGCGTACTGCTCGGCATACGAGCCTGATGCGCAAGCGACCGTCATTTTGGCATCGCAATTCTGGAATGCGCCGTAGCTGATCGACGTGACCGACGCCGGGATCGCGACCGTTTGCAGCGACACGCACCCCGAAAAAGCAAACCAACCGATGCTCGTCACGCCCTCCGGAATGACGACCGAGACCATCTCCGCATGATCGGCAAAGGCACGGTCTGCGATGGCAACCACACGGTAGCCGTCCAAGCTTGACGGAATGATCACACGCTTGTCGCTCCCACGGTATGCGGTCAGTGTCGCCGCTCCGTCCTTGACGATGTACGAAAAAAGAGCTTCTCTTTCAGACTCCTGCGAGGTATCGGTTTGAATTTTGTCGTCGGTCGTCTCCCCCGACGCGGGCGGCTTTGACGACACCTGCTCGCGCAAAGCATCGATCTGCGCCTCGTACTCCACGCGGCTTGCATATAGCTCGGTTTTCAGGTCCAAGACCTTTTGTTGCAGCTCGTTTACGAGCTGCTCGTAGTAGGCAAGACGAGTGTCGTCCTCGCTTGGTGTTGGGGCTTGCGTGTTGGTGTGCGCTTCGGTTCCCTGCGTGCTTTGGGGGTCTTGGGGGACGTTTGCTTGTCCCGTCTCGCGTTGACAACCGCACAACAGAGTGCTGAGCATCAGACACGTTGCGATCGTTTTTTTCATGGCGTTGCTTCCCTTCTGTATGTTTTTGACCTTTGAGGTCTGCCATTATCATATCACACACGGTGTGTCGAAGTCCCAAGAAACGCGCGGTCGGGACAAAAAAACGCGCAGAGGTCAACGGTTAGCCGCTCTACCTCTGCGCGAAATTCGTATTGGATTACTCCTCGGTTACAACCTCAGCCTCAACAGGCTCCTCGGAAACCTCTTCCTCAGCCGCCTCAAGCTCTGCGAACAGCTCGTCGTCTGCCTCGTCAAGAGCCTCTGCCTCAAGCATTGCCTTCTTCTTGCGCTGCAGGTTCAGGATCACCAGCGTGGTTGCCGTTGCAACGGCTGCTGCCGCAATTGCCGTACCGATAATAATCTTTGTTTTCTTGCTCATCTTATATTCCTCCTTTGGGTTAATCTTACACATTTACATAATACCACAATTTTGTGAACTGAAAATGAACATTTTCATAATTTACAAAAAATTTATGGTTTTTTTTCGACATATCAAAGCGTTGCCGCCATGACCGCCTTAATGGTGTGCATACGGTTTTCGGCTTCATCAAACACGATCGACTGCGACGACTCGAACACCTCGTCGGTCACCTCCATGCAATCGATGCCAAACTGCTCGTAGATCTGGCGTCCCGTGGTGGTTTTCAGGTCGTGGAAAGCGGGCAGACAGTGCATAAAGCGGCACTGCTCGCCTGCCTTGTTCATCAGATCCTTGGTCACACGGTAAGGCGTAAGTGCTTCGATGCGCTCCTTCCAAACGTCGGCAGGCTCGCCCATGGATACCCAAACGTCGGTGTAGATCACGTCAGCTCCCTTGACGGCAGTGTCGGGATCCTCGATCAGCTCGATCACAGCCCCCGTCTCCTTGGCGATCTCGCGCCAGGTCGCCACAAGCTCGTCGTTCGGGAAATACGCCTTGGGTGCGCAAGCCACAAAGTGCATCCCCATCTTGGCGCATCCCACCATCAGCGAGTTACCCATGTTGTAGCGCGCGTCGCCCATGTACACCAGCTTTTTGCCGCTCAGCGTTCCGAAATGCTCACGGATCGTGAGGAAGTCGGCAAGGATCTGCGTGGGGTGGAACTCGTTGGTCAATCCATTCCAAACGGGAACGCCTGCGTATTTGGCAAGCTCCTCGACGATCTCCTGACCAAATCCGCGGTACTCGATACCGTCGAACATTCTTCCAAGCACGCGCGCCGTATCCGCGATGCTTTCCTTTTTACCGATCTGCGAGCCGGTGGGATCGAGATATACGGGGTGCATGCCGAGGTCTGCCGCCGCCACCTCAAATGCACAGCGCGTGCGCGTGCTGGTCTTTTCAAACACAAGCGCAATGCTCTTGCCCTCGCAAAGACGATGCGCCACGCCTGCCTTTTTCTTTTGCTTCAGCTCTGCCGAAAGATCCAACAGCTGTGTGATCTCCGCAGGGGTAAAATCTAGCAGCTTTAAAAAATGCTTTCCCTTTAAAAACATGACTTTTCTCCTATTCAAACAGTTTCGGCGCACACGCGCTTGATGATCTCGATTGCCTCGTGCAACAGATCATCGGGAATATTGAGCGCGGGCAAAAGTCGCACCTTATGCTTTGCGGTCAGACAAAGCACACCCGCGTCCATGCAAGCCTTCACGACGTCTGCGGCGGGTCTTTCGGTCTCAATGCCGATCATCAGTCCCATACCGCTGACCGAACGGATGCCCTTCGCTCCCGTGAGCGACGAGAAGATATAGTCGCTCTTTTCCTTGACACCGTCAAGAAGCGAGTCGTCGATGCGTTCCAGAATACTGATCGCACCCGCACAGCAAACGGGGTTTCCGCCAAAGGTAGAGCCGTGGTCGCCAAAGCCCAGCACGCTTTCCACCTTCTCGCCAAGGATCGCGCATCCGAGCGGAAGTCCTCCGCCGATGCCCTTCGCGGTGGTCACCACGTCGGGGCGAATGCCGTAGTTCATATACGCGTAAAGCGCACCCGTGCGTCCGTTACCCGTTTGCACCTCGTCGATCATGAGGATGATATCCTCCTTCTCGGCAAGCTCCGCCACGGCACGCAGATACGCTGCGTCCTGCGCGATCACGCCGCCCTCGCCCTGCACACATTCAAGCAGAATGCCCGCGACCTTATGGGTGCGGACCGTCTCGTAAAGAGCCTCAACGTCACCTGCGGGTGTGTGAACAAAGCCGGGCGTTAAGGGTTGGAACAATTCGTGATAGTGATCCTGACCCGTTGCGGCAAGGGTGGTCAGCGTTCTGCCGTGAAAGCTGTTTTGCAGGGTAACGATGGTAAAATACTCGCTTCCCTTCTTCTCTGCCGCGTATTTACGCGAGACCTTAATGGCACATTCGTTTGCCTCAGCCCCCGAATTGCCGAAAAAGACCTTTTTCATGCCCGTGCGCTCACAGAGCATCTTCGCAAGACGCGCGCACGGCTCGGTGTAATACAGATTTGAGGTATGCTGAACCTTTGACAGCTGCTCGGTCACAGCCGCCTGCCACACGTCGTCGGCAACGCCGAAGGAATTGACGGCAATGCCCGTGCCCATATCGATATAGCGTTTTCCGTTCTCGTCGAACACGAGAGAGCCCTTTCCCGAAACGATCTGTACGGGAAAACGGTTGTAGGTATTGGCTACGTATTGCTTGTCGATCGATTTCAAATCACTCATGTCAGCCTCCCGT
>JAZRIE010000131.1:0-6298 GCA_045645105.1 Eubacteriales bacterium
CAGTCATTACCTATCTTGCAAGCGACGATTCCAGCTTCGTTAACGGCGAAAAAATCATCGTTACCGATGGCAGAATGTGCTATTGATCAAGGGGTGTGACGATATGAGAAATGCTGTATTGGTTTCCGCCGTTCGTACCCCTGTCGGCAAACAGGGCGGCGTATTTAAGAGCATTGACCGCTTGGACATGACCGACGCGGTCATCAAGGAAGCGATCGCCCGCGCGGGCATCGATCCTTCCATGGTTGAAGAGAACGTTTGGGGTCACATTCCCCGTTATCTCACTCCCGCACGTTACGTCTGGCTGCATGCGGGCATGCCCGTGGACACCGCTTGTCTCACCGTCAACCGCGGTTGCGGTACGGGACTGAGTGCCATCGTTACGGCTTGCGCAATGATCACAACGGGCGCGGGCGACGTATACATGGCAGGCGGCGTGGAGCAGGATTCCCGTCGGTTCTTCTACCTGCAAAACGATAACCCCTATGAGGGCGGAATGCCCCGAATCAACTTCCAGTATTCCAGCCCGAAGGAGACCTATGGAGACCCCGACATGCTGACGACCGCGGAAAACGTGGCACAGAAGTACGGGATCACCCGTGAGGAATGCGACGAGTATGCCTGCCGCAGTCAGGCTTTGGCATTGAAGGGCTATGAGGAGGGGCTGTACCCCGAGCATATCGTTCCGATTTCCGTGCCTCAGCGTAATGCCGATCCGATCATCGTGGATACCGACGAGCCTCTGTGCCCCGGTACTACCGTGGAGGTTTTGAGCAAGCTGAGCCCCGTAGCAGGCGGTGTTTGTACCGACGGTAACTGTTCGCCTCTGAATGACGGCGCGGCTGCATGCGTGCTGATGGAAGAAGAAAAAGCACGCGCTATGGGCTTGAAGCCTCTGCTTCGCTTCGTGGACTTCACCGTTACAGGTGTAGACCCCCGTTATATGGGCTTGGGACCGATCCCCGCTATGCAAAAGCTTATGAAGCGCAACGGCATGGCGATCAAGGACTTCTCCTTCATTGAGTGCAACGAAGCGTTTGCATGTCAGACCTTGGCTGTGCAGAGAGAGCTGGACATTCCTACCGAGATCCTGAATATCCGCGGCGGCGGTATTGCTTTGGGTCACCCCTATTCCGCTACAGGTATCAATCTGGCGGCAAAGGCAGCAGGTATCTTTAAGCGTCAGGGCGGCGAGCGTTGCGCTATCACCTTCTGCGTCGACGGAGGTCAGGGTGTAGCTGCCATCTTTGAAAATTGCGATTGAGGTAAAAACAATGGGAGAATTTGTAAAATTTGAGGTGCGTGACCACATTGGTATCATTACCATCGACCGTCCGCCGGTCAATGCAGTTTGTGAATCCATTCGTCTGGACCTGACACAGATCTTCAATGATCTGAATAAGCGCACCGACGTTTACTGCGCGATCCTGCGTGCGGAGGGACGTATGTTCACCGCAGGTCACGATCTGAAGGAGGCGGGACAGTCTAAGGACCCCGATTTCAGAAAGCGTGTCAATCCCACGATCGACGCCTCCTTTGCGGCACTTCACCGTTGCCGTGTTCCCGTGGTCGCAGCAGTTCACGGTCGTGTCATTGGAATGGGCTTTGCTTATGCGAGCCTTTGCGACGTGATTGTTGCTTCTGACGACGCGCTGTTCAGCTTCCCCGAGATCACCGTAGGTACGGTGGGCGGTCCCGTTTGGATGAAACGCATTCTGCCCGATAAGGTCGCGCGCTATCACTTCTATACCGCAAAGCCGATCACTGCACAAAAGCTGGAGCACTACGGCGTGGTTCACAAGATCGTGCCGAAGGAAGAACTGTTTGATGCCGCGATGGAGGTGGCAAAGGAGATTTCCAAGCAGTATGCCCCCGCACTTTGGGCAGGTAAGATCACCATTGTCCAAAGCGAGCTTGAGCAATACGACGTGGTGGATCAGCAATCGCGCATGCGGACGCTGGGCAATGATACGCTGCTCGGTCCCGATCCCAACCGTGCCGAGGCTGCTCGCGCAACGTTGGGACACAGAGAGCCTTCATTCGATCCGGCGCCCTTTAAAAGATGGGAGACACTTGAATATGAATACGAAAGTAAATGAAGAAATCCTATTGGTAGAATATCACGGTAGTGTGGCAGTGCTTACGATGAATTCACCCACGCTGAACCTTCTTAGCTTTGATATGCTGTTGGCTCTGCGCCAAACCTTTTGGAAGTTGAGTCAAAACAAGGATCTGCGTGCGATTATTCTGACCGGAGGCGGAGAAAAAGCCTTTTGCGCGGGCATGGATACCAAAACGACGGGCGATTACGCGCCCGGTGTCAACACCGCTTGGGGTCAGTCCATCATGACCTTGATCGAAAACTGTCCGCTTCCCGTAATCATGGCGCTCCACGGCTACTGCTTGGGCGGCGGACTCGAAATGAGCCTTGCCGGTGATATCCGTATTGCCGCAGATAATACGGTGTTTCGCTTCCCCGAGGCAGGGATTGGACTGACGCCCGCATGGGGCGGCACTTCGAGACTCCCGTGGCTGATTGGCGAGGGAAATGCCAAGATGATGTTCTACACGGGATACGACTTTACCGCGCAAGAAGCACTTCAAATGGGCTTGGTCCAAAAGTGCGTTCCGAAGGAGCAGCTGATGGATACCTGCCTGGAGCTGGCGCAGAGAATTGCTACGAGAGCTCCTAAGTCCTTGGCGGCGATCAAAAAGATGATCCACACGTCAAGACAAGCGATCATTGGCGGAAGCTTGATGGCGGAGCAGGAGCAGACGCTGATCTGCATCAATTCCGAGGATACCAGAGAGGGCATGGCGGCAATGAGAGAAAAGCGTCAGCCGGTCTTCAAAAACAAATAATCAATTTATAAATTCTAAAATTGAACAGGAGAAAATCGATATGAGAAACTTAGAGGGAAAATATTGTGTCGTTACCGGTGCAGGCAAGGGCATTGGCAAGGCTATTGCTAAGCGCTTCCTTGAAGAGCAGGCAGCAGGAGTTGCAATTCTGGAGTGGGATCTGGAGTCCGCTCAAGCTACCGCAAAGGAGCTTGATCCTACCGGCAAGAAGGCGATCGCCATCAAGTGCAACATCGCTGATTCCGATATGGTTAAGGCTGCTGTAGAGCAGACCCTTGCTGCGTTCGGCAGAATCGACGTTCTGATCAACAACGCAGGCGTTACCCGTGACCGCATCTTCCACAAGATGACCGACGAGGAGTGGTACACCGTTATCAACATCAACCTTAACGGTATGTACAACATGTGCAAGTACATCGTTCCGCTGATGCGTGAGCAGGAGAGCGGCGCGATCGTTAACATCTCCTCTACGTCCCTGATGGGTAACCCCGGTCAGGCAAACTACGCCGCAACCAAGGCTGCTATGCAGGGCTTCACCCGCACCATGGCAAAGGAGCTTGGACGCAAGAACGTTCGTATGAACTGCGTAGCTCCCGGTTACATCGACACCGACATGATGAGAGCGGTTGGCGAGGAGAAGTTCAACTCTGCAATTGCTCGCCACCCCATGAAGCGTATGGCAGATCCCGATGAGATCGCAACCGTAACCGCATTCCTCTGCACCGACGACTCCAGCTGGGTCAGCGGTCAGACCATTATGGTCAGCGGTGGTGCCGTTTGTCTGTAATACAGAGCCGAATTTTAAGTTCTAAAGAACAAGACCTTTGTACGTGTGAAAATGCGTACAAAGGTCTTATGCTTTTTCGGTTCTTCCAAGCAAATAGTCGAGGGAGACATTAAAATAATCGGCAAAACGGATAAGGGTTTCGTAGTCTGCCTCTCGCTCTAAGTTTTCATAACGGGAGATCGTGTTTTGGTTCATGTTGAGGTCGAGCGCAAGCTTTAGCTGAGAAATATTTCGCTCTTTTCGCAATTTCTTGAGTCGAAATTCCATTTTTTTCTCCTTTTTCAAAAAAACTCTTGACATTATTATACCATTATGGTATAATTAAAATATCCCAATTTGGGAAATTTTGTTTTATGGAGCATTGACAAAAAAGATTTTTACGAAAATTGCAATAGCAAGCGCAATTCTTAACGGTCTTTGCGGAAAGAGGGATTATGGAAGACGAACGCGAGATCAACCTGTTTGAGCTTTTAGAGGCACTTTGGAAGCATGTGGGTCTGATTGCATTTTGTGCGGTTTTGGCAGCAATAGTGGCTTTTGGTGCTACTTTATTCTTGATTACTCCGAAATACCAAGCGGATGTTTTAATTTACGTCAATAATAGCTCTGCGTCAAACGGTTCTGCCGATATTATTGATTCAGGTGAGATCTCGGCGGCAAAAAGCTTGGTGGATGTTTATATCATTATTTCCCAAATGCGTTCGACCTTGGAAACCGTAATTGCCAAGGCAGGACTGGATCTGAAATATGAGGAGCTTTCCAATATGATTGCCGCAACTGCCGTGGACGATACGGAGATATTCAGGATCACCGTTACCGATTCCGATCCGCACAGGGCTGTGCTGATCGCCAATACGCTGGCAGCGGTATTGCCTGAAAAAATTGCAAGTATCGTGGACGGAAGCTCGGTGCGTATTATGGACTACGCTACACTTCCCACCTCACGTTCCTCCCCCAGCTTTTCCAAAAATGTACTGATTGGCGCAATGTTGGGATTTGTGCTGTGTTGTGGCGTGATTGTATCGATTGAACTTTTGGATGACAAAATCAAAAATGCGAATATGTTGGTTCAGCGTTATGAGATTCCGCTACTTGCCGAAATTCCGGACCTATATGCAAAAAAGCATTCCTCATATAAATATTACGGTAGCATAAAGGAAACGGCCTATTCGCAGGAAGGAGCTAAGCGGTGAAGAAACGTCAAAGAGTATTGATGAGTGAACGCCAAAGGACAATCGGATCGCAGCTTTCCTTTGAGGCTTCGGAGGCTTATAAAAGATTACGCACCAATATTCAGTATACACTTCCGTTAGATGACGGAAAAAGATGCCGTGTAATCGGCATTGCGAGCGCATTGCAGGGAGAGGGCAAAAGCACGACCTCAGCAAATTTGGCCTTTTTTTTGGCGGAGGCGGGAGAACGAGTGCTTTTGATCGATGCCGACATGCGATTGCCAACCATTTCATTTTTGTTAGAGGTTGAATGTATTCCGGGATTGAGTGATTATCTGGCGACAGGTAATACGACACTTTCCATTGTAAAGTCAACAAAGCGGCAAAAAAATCTACATATTATTCCGGCAGGAAACCTGCCGCCTAATCCCGCAGAGCTTTTGGGGTTGGAGCGTATGCGGGAAATGTTGAGCTCTTTGGCACAGACCTACGACTATATATTGATCGACCTGCCGCCAATCAACGTGGTGACCGATGCTGCCGTGATTTCAAAATACGTTGACGGTGTGCTTATGGTGGTACGGCAAAACTACGATAAAAAGCACACGTTGGACGAGGCTTTGCGTTTTTTAAAATATGCCGAGGCGCGAGTCATTGGATTTGTGCTAAATTGCGCGGGCAAAGGGGAACGCTCGAGCAGAAAATATGGATATCGTAAGGAATACGGAGAATAAAAAGGGGCTGGCTCATTTTTTATTTGAGTCAGCCTCCTTTTTTATATTTTCCCCGCGATCTCGTCACGCAGGCGGTTCAGGATGCGTTTTTCCAGACGCGAGATGTAGGACTGTGAGATGCCGAGCAGATCGGCAACCTCCTTTTGCGTCATTTCGTCGCCGCCCCGAAGTCCGTACCGAAGCTCGATCAGCTCGCGCTCGCGTGGTTCAAGCTCCGCCACCGCACGCCGTACCACGTCGCGCTCCTCGCGCATCTCGAGCTCGTAGGATACGCCGTCCTCCTCGCTTCCGAGAATATCCGAAAGTAACAATTCGTTGCCGTCCCAATCCACGTTGAGCGGCTCGTCGATCGATACCTCGCATCGCTGACCGCCGTTTTTGCGAATGTACATCAAAATTTCGTTTTCGATGCACCGCGAGGCGTAGGTCGCGAGCTTGATGCTCTTGTCGGCACGAAAGGTGTTGATCGCTTTGATCAGTCCCACCGTACCGATCGAGATCAGGTCCTCAATGCCCGTCCCCGTGTTTTCAAACCGCTTGGCGATGTAGACCACGAGGCGCAGATTGTGTTCGATAAGTGCCGAACGCGCACGCTCGTCGTCGAGGCGTGCGATGTATTCGGCTTCGTCCTCCTGCGAGAGCGGCGCGGGCAGGACCTCGGGACCGTTGATGTAGAATACTCCTTTTTTGGATAACCTTGCGGCAACCCATAGCCGCAATCGGGTGAATATATTCAAGATGGC
>JAZRIE010000132.1:0-2898 GCA_045645105.1 Eubacteriales bacterium
CTGACAACGCAGAATAAAAAAGCAAAAAGCCCCCGAGTGACCCTGTAATAGGTCGTCTCGGGGGTATGCTTTTATTGCGTTTTATTTATTCATCAGCTTTTTGATAACGTTATCTGCCGTGCAAAGGACTGCAACCGCCGCAGTGCCAACGATTGCCATGGCGCGCGCCGAATAGGTCTTGACGCGCTCGGTGCAAAAGCTATCTATGGGCGTTTCGTCATCGGGAGAACGGTAAATATCCACGCGGCAAACGGTGGTCTGCTTGACGTAGGGTCTTCCGTCGGTCTCCTTCCAGTCACTGACCAAGCGGCTTGCGGTATTGCGACAAGCCTCGGTCACTTCCCTGCACTTTTGTGCGAAAAGATCTGCGTAGCTCTCCGTCGGTTCGATCGCATCGACCGTCTCAACCTCGCATACCGTCTCCTCTGCCACCGCGTCACAGTCACAGATGGTCAACTCAGTGCCTGCATCGGCTTCGGTTGCCGCACCAATCTCTTCGGTGTCTTGCATAGCGTTTTCTTCGTGATCTGTCATGATCCTCCGTCCTTTCTGTAATTCCTTGTTGATTCTTTGATACGCCGCTACAATAAGGGTATGTAGAAGTCGCTTTTTTTATGCGTTTGCAGGAGCATCCATGCATATGGTGACGATGAAGCCTCCGATATTATCTCCCGAAACGGTGTACTGATAGTTTTTGGGAACCTGCAGGGTGGTCAACTCGGTATCGGCGGCAGGGACGTAATAGACCTCGTATTTTTTGCCGTCCGCACCCGTGACCGCTAAGTGATTGCTTGCGGTATAGTTGTTTTTGAGTAGTTCAACGTATTCCTCAAGACAGAGGTTGTTGTTGTACATATAGGTTGCGTGTGCCACGCCGACGTAGCGGAAGCAGTATTCGTAGTCGCTCACGCCCGTGATCCCCGACTTTGCGGAAGGATAGCGCACGACAAACCCATACTTGTGACAATTTTCGTAGATCCAATGGTCTTCCTCAAGGGCGTCCTTCCCCGTATTCCCCTTCAGGGCTATGCAAAGTCCCGTGTGGTGGTCGGAATACCCTGCCTTGGTGGAGGAATTCAACTTCTCCTGATCCTCGTATGAGCGATACGCTGAGGAAACGCTGACCGAACCGTCCGAGGACAGCTCGTAGTATTTGTACATCATACTGTTGAGCGCGTCCAATGCGGTGCTATGAAGCTTCCACGAGGTATTTCCCACCATGAAGGTATTGGAAACGCCGTCGAATTTGACTCTGTTATCGGCAATGGTCTTGAGTCCCGTTACGGTTGTTGGAAACTGATACTGATTTTGCGAATTGACGATCAAAAGCTCGCCCTTATGTACGTCGCCCCTGACCTTGGTAACCGAAACATATGAAACACTCGGTTGAGTCCCCTGCTGTTGGTCGGCTTGCGGCGGAAGATCGGGCTTGCCGCTGCTGACGGTATCCACAACCATACAAACCAAAAATACGAGCAGGCTTAAAAGAATTGCAACCACGACAAAGCAAATGGAGAGCAGAACCATACCCTGCTGTCTTTGGCGTTTGACGCGTTTATCACGGTTGCTGTGCTTCACGGTATTGAAGCTGCGAGAGGGGTTAGCACGATTTGCCATGTGCGCTGATCCTTCCTTTCCTTGATCGGTTCTCTCAAATTACAAACTGCGGCTATCCGTGTTGGAAAGCCGCAGTCTTTTCATTATAAATTCTTATAATCAGCCTTCCAGAGCGTCTTTGATCGAGAAGTCCATGCGTCCCTTCTTATCCAGACCGATATACTTCACCTTGACTACGTCGCCGAGCTTGAGAACGTCCTCAACCTTGTCGATTCTGCGAGGTGCGATCTTGGAAATGTGAACCATTCCTTCTTTTCCGGGCGCGTACTGTACGAAGCATCCGAATTCCTTGATGCCCGTAACGGTACCAGTGTAAATTGCCCCTACGACGGGCTCGAATACGATGGCGTCGATGCAAGCCTTTGCAGCCTCTGCCTGAGCACCGTTGACTGCGGCAATGCGGATCGTTCCGTCGTCCTCGATGTCGATCTTCGCACCCGTGTCAGCTACGATCTTCTGAATGACCGATCCACCCTTACCGATGACCTCGCGGATCTTGTCGGGGTCAATCTTCATGGTGGTCATCTTGGGCGCATACTTGGAGACCTCTGCGCGGGGCGCGGGGATCGCCTTGAGGATCACCTCGTCGATGATATAGTCACGACCGATGTGCGTCATTTCGAGTGCCTTGCGAATAATATCGGGAGTCAGACCGTCAACCTTGAGGTCCATCTGGATCGAGGTAATACCCTCATGCGTACCTGCAACCTTGAAGTCCATGTCGCCGTAGAAGTCCTCAAGGCCCTGGATGTCGAGCATGGTGTCCCAAGAGCCGTCCTCGGCGGTGATCAGACCGCAGGAGATACCTGCAACGGGAGCCTTGATCGGCACACCTGCATCCATAAGTGCGAGCGTAGAGCCGCAAACAGAGCCCTGCGAGGTAGAGCCGTTGGACGAAACCACGTCGGATACCAAGCGGATGGCGTAGGGGAATTCCTCCTCCGAGGGAAGCACGGGAACGAGCGAACGCTCTGCCAATGCTCCGTGACCGATCTCACGGCGTCCGGGGCTTCTGACAGGCTTTGCCTCACCCGTGGAGAAGCCGGGCATGTTGTAGTGGTGCATATATCTCTTAGAGGTCTCGGAGTCGATGCCGTCGAGCATCTGTGCCTCGGACAGCGTGCCAAGGGTTGCAACCGTCAACACCTGGGTCTGGCGGCTGGTGAAGAGTCCCGAGCCGTGGGTACGGGGAAGAACACCGACCTCGCTTGCGAGAGGTCTGATCTCGTCCATGCGTCTTCCGTCCACGCGCTTCTTGTCAACGAGCAGCCAGCGGCGAAC
>JAZRIE010000133.1:0-4370 GCA_045645105.1 Eubacteriales bacterium
CGAGGTCTCGGAGCTGAGATCGGATTTCGAGGTGCAAAACAACCTTCTGGAGATCCGACGCATCGCCATCGAGGAATACGGCATGGTCGAGGAGGACTATCTCAAGGCCGATTATCTGTCGCTTGAGGCAGAGGATTCTGTTGAGGCGTTCGAGGAGGAGCGCGACGGCAAGATCAGTCTGTCGGCACTTCTCAGTGCGATCGGGATCGGTCGCGGCAACTGATCAAAAACGCCAAAAAAGTCATAACAAGAGAATTTTGTCCATACAATAAATAGCAGGATAAGCGTGGATGAACGATTTGATGAATTTTTCTTTCGCCTTTCCGTAAAAAAGAACGTTTTGGAAAGGAGAGCATATGGAAAAAAAAGAGGCTCCGAAAAGCGAGCGTCACGAGTCGGATACGTTGCACCCTAAGGTGATCCGCCGTTCCTTTGCGCTTCTGGTCATTGCAGGGCTTCTGTTCGGAGGGCTTCTGGTCCGCATTCTGCTTTTGCAAACGTTAGGATACGACCGTTATCAAAAAAAGGTGATCGAGCAGATGACCACCGAGGCGAGCGTGACTGCCGACCGCGGAAACATCTACGATGCCAACGGCGTGATCCTCGCAACCAACGTCAGCACCTACCGCGTGTTCATTTCACCGTCCTCGATCGCGTCCGCGCAGAGCGAGGCAGACGAAAACAGTGAGGGGATCCGCTATGACGAGCTGATCGCTGAGCAGCTGTCAGCGGTGCTTGACGTGACCTATGATTTCGTTCTGAAACAGACTACGTATACGAAATATCTGGACCGTACCATTCTGCGAGAGGTGGACGAGGCGCGTGCCGACCGTTTGCGCGAGGTGATCGACGCCTACGGACTTCAAAGAATGGTCTACCTGCAAACCACGTCTACAAGATATTACCCGTACTCCACGCTGGCGTCGCACGTGCTTGGATTTACGGGAAGCGACGGAACCGGACTTTACGGCTTGGAGTACCAATACAACAAGCTGCTTTCGGGAACACCCGGACGATACATCACGGCGCGCGACGCGCAGGGGAACGAAATGCCCTACGCGCACAAGGAGTATATTGCGCCAAAGGCAGGTTACAATATTCATACCACGCTCGACGTGTTCGTGCAATCGGCTCTTGAGGAGCAGCTTCGCACGGCTTACACCGAGTCGAACGGACAAAACCGTGCGGCGGGCATCGTGATGAACGTCAACACGGGCGCGATCCTTGGTATGGCGACCTATCCCGATTTTAATTTGAACGATCCGTGGACGCTCGACGACCAATCGCTCTATAAGCTCCAATCCTCGGGGCTTTCCATGGAGAGCGAGGAATATTCCAAGCTCAAGCAAACGCTTTGTCTCGATATGTGGTCGAACAAGGCGATCACCGAGTCCTATATCCCCGGATCGACCTTTAAGGTGATCACGGCGGCAATGGCGCTTGAGGAGGCGGTCGTCAAGCTCAACGATACCTTCACCTGCGGCGGCGGTCTTCGTGTTCTCGATCGTTATATCCATTGCCATAAGACCACGGGACACGGCACCTTGACGTTTGTTGAGGGAATTCAGCAGTCCTGCAACCCCGTACTCATGACGGTGGGCGGCAGGCTCGGTACAAAAACCTTTTACAGCTATATCGGTTCCTTCGGGTACCTTGAAAAAACAGGTATTGATCTGCCGGGTGAGGGCGGAAGCCTTTTTGCTTCCAAGGAAGCATTTACCGAGCTGGATCTTGCCATTTACGCGTTCGGACAGAACTTTAACGTGACATTGATCCAACAGATCACGGCGATCTCAACGGTCGCCAACGGCGGATATCTCGTTAAGCCCCATCTGGTGTCGTCGGTGACCGATGACGATGGAAAGGTGATCCAATCCTTTGGCACTACGGTGCGCCGTCAGGTGGTGAGCGCGGAGGTCTGTAAGACCGTCTCACAGATCCTTGAAGGCGGTGTTTCGGGCAACGGCGGTGCGAAAAACGCATACGTGGCGGGTTATCGCGTTGCCGCAAAGACGGGAACGTCCGAGAAAAAGAACGCGGGAAGCGAGGGACGTTACGTTTGCTCTACCGTCGCCTACGCGCCTGCCGACAATCCGCAGTACGCGGTGATCATCATCGTTGACGAGCCAACGAGCGGCGTGCTGTACGGTAGCACCGTTGCCGCGCCCTACGTTGGAAACGTGATGAAGACCATTCTTCCGTATCTTGGCGTAGAAGCCGTTTATACCGAGGAAGAATTGAAGAAAATGACGGTCAAAATTCCAAACTGTCTTTATCAGAACGCCTCGTATGCGCAGAGTATTTGCGAGGATCGCTACGGACTCACGGTTGAGATCGTGGGAGATCCCGAGGGCGTGGTCTACAAGCAGTATCCCGCAAAGGATACCATTGTGGAAAAGAGCGGCGGAAGAATTATTCTTTACACCGATAAGGAGACGCAGCCCACGACCGTAAAGGTCCCCGACGTGATGGGCATGCGGGCGGCTGCCGCCAATCAGGTTTTGATCAACGCGGGGCTGAATATCCGTATTCTCGGTACGAAAAATTACCTTTCGGGAACGGGAGCCGTGGTGGTTTCCCAAAGCGTTCCCGCAGGAACGGAGGTTCCCGTCGGCACGGTGGTGGAGGTGACCTTCCGCTATCTGGAGGACGAGGACGATTATCTTGGATAAATAGAGATTACCAAATGACAGAGGCTTTCTGTCGGGAAGTTGAAAGATCAATTTTTCGGGAGGAAGCACTTGTGAAGCTCAGATTATTATGTGATGCCGCAGGCATCGGTTGCCCCGAGGATGCCGAGGAGCTTGAAATTTCCTCGGTCGTCACCGACTCGCGCGAGGCGAGAGAGGGCTGTTTGTTCGTTTGTATTCGCGGACTGCACAGCGACGCACACGCCTTTATCGGCGATGCCGTAGCGGCAGGCGCACGATGTATTGTCGTCGAGCGCGGTGCCGATTACACGTTGATCGGGGAAGCCGTGCTGCTGGAGTGCGACGACACCCGCCGCGCCGTGTCTTATTTGTACGACGCGTGGTACGGCTTTCCCACCCGTAAGCTGAAAATGATCGGCGTGACGGGAACGAACGGAAAGACCAGCGTCACGCATATGCTCCGCGCGATCCTTGAAGCGTCGCTCTGTCGGTGCGGACTGATCGGTACGGTGGGCTGTGAATCGGCGGGGAAGCATCTTGAAAATACCATGCGCAACCGTCTTGCCAACATGACCACGCCCGATCCCGAGCAGCTTTACCATATGCTCGCACAAATGGCGGAGGACGGCGTGGAGTACGTGCTGATGGAGGTCACCTCGCACGCGCTGTCGCTTGGAAAGCTTGCTCCCATTGAATTTGATGCGGCGATCTTTACCAACCTCACGCCCGAGCATCTGGATTTTCATAAGACCATGGAGAATTATGCCGCAGCAAAGGCGGAGCTGTTCTCGCACAGTAAGCTGACGGTCGTCAATGCCGATTGCCCTTATGCCGAGCGAATGCTCGCGGCGGCGAAGGGAAGGACCGTGACCTGCAGTATCAAAAAGGCGGCGGCGTATATCGCCGAGTCGGTGGAATCCACCGACGGGGAAGGGGTATCCTATCTTCTCAAATCGAAAAAAGCCACGGCACGAATTCGTTGTCCGATACCCGGAGAGTTCAGCGTGATGAATTCTCTGCAGGCGGCGGCATGTGCCTTGGAGCTTGGCATTGGAGTGCGCGCGGTCAAGGACGCACTTGCCAACATGGCGGGAATCAAGGGAAGAATGGAGCGCGTCAGACTTGGGATCGGTGCTGATTTTACGGTGCTGATCGACTACGCACATACGCCCGACGCGCTCGAAAATCTGTTGCGCACGGCCGCTAAGCTGAAGCGGGACGAGGGACGTGTGGTGATACTGTTCGGGTGCGGAGGCGACCGCGACCGTGGAAAGCGTCCCGTGATGGGACAGATCGCGTCACGCTATGCCGATGCGGTGATCCTGACCTCGGACAATAGCCGAAGCGAGGATCGCGATGCGATCATCGGAGAGATCCTTATGGGGATAGAGCAAGACACCCCTTATCATATTTTGCCCGACCGCGAGGAGGCGATCCGCTACGCGGTGATGAACGCGCGCGCGGGGGACGTTGTCCTGCTTGCGGGAAAGGGACACGAGGAATATGAGATAGACCGAACGGGCAGAAAATATTTTAGTGAAAAGGATATCGCAACACGCGCGTACCGTGCGCGATTGCAACGAAAACGAGATCAGGAGACAACGGAGACCGAGCTATGAAAATTCGATTCAGCATCAGTCAAATCAGCTTTGGTACCCTGGCGCGCCTGTGCGGCGGTGAGCTGCATCAGGGGGCGCTTGGTGAGGTTGCCGTTCGTTA
>JAZRIE010000134.1:0-4531 GCA_045645105.1 Eubacteriales bacterium
AGCATTGTTTGATTGGGAAAAACACGCCGAATCACAGTCGTCTTATCATAAAAGGATGCCGTCAGTGCGGAAAGACCGATTTCGTTCGCGCGTTTGCAAAACAGAGTTACATGCACGAGGTATCTCTTATTGGATTGAAGAAGTTTTATAAGACATACGATGTATAAAAAGCGGTAAAAGAATAATGAAGTAAAAAATGATATGCACAAGAGTACAAGGAGAATCAATATGAAAAAAGAGCGTTTAGGGTATACGGAAGAGCAGTATAAAATTTTTAAGCGGTATTCATGGATCGTGTTGCTTGCATTTTCAATTTTATATTGCTTTTTGTACTGTGGCAGACAAAATTTATCATATGCTATGCCTGCTATGATGAGTGAAGAGGGGTGGACAGCTTTACAATTAGGTGTACTTTCCTCTGTTCAATTCTGGGCATATGCGTTTGGACATTTAATCAACGGAAGACTCGGTGAAATTATTGGCGTTAACAAACTGATTGTAATTGGTATGGTATTATCAGCTGCGATGAATCTTTTGATTGGTTTCCAAACCAGTCTGTTTGTCATCACTATTTTATGGGCTGTTAATGGGTATGTTCAATCAATGCTTTGGTCTCCGGGAATGGCATTGGTTGCCAATTGGTGGCCAAGCAGCAAACGCGGTTTTGCAACGGGATTTGCAAATGCATTTTCCGGATTGGGTTCGGTAATTACAGCGTTTGTAGTATCATTTTCATATGTGATTTTGCCTAAATCCGGCTGGAGAAGCGCCTTTATCGGTTCCGCGATTATTATGCTTGCAGTCGTGATAGTTTATCCGTTTTTCGCAAAAGAAAAGCCTTCTAAAATTGGATTGCCCGAGTATGTTGATCCAAATGAGGGGAAAGAGTCGAATGATAATGAACTGCAAAAGATTATTGCTGAAAAAGGGAAATTGTATCCATACATCCATCTCTTGAAACAGTGGAGATTTGATCTGTGGTTGGTTATCATTGCTTGTTCCAGTATTTCAAGATACGGTCTTTTGACTTGGATACCTACATATTTTACAGAAGTATTCCAATTTGATATTGAAGCCGGAATTGTCGGATCGGTTATTTGTCCTCTTGGAATGGCTGCAGGGGCATTGGTAATTCCATGGGTGTCTGACCGTGTGTGGTCTCAGAACCGTCTTCCTTGGGTTATAATTTCGGCAGCCGGGGCAGCGATTACTGTTCTTGGGTTTATGAATGCAGAACCGGGTGTGTTGGCTTCAACACTTTTATTCTTTGCAGGATTCTTTATCTACGGGATCAACAGTTTGGTGTGGACATTTGCAACAGATGTTGGTGGCAGAACATTTGGCGGAACAGCAACCGGAATCCTGGATTGCGCTGCATATATAGGAGCATCCGTACAGGCGATCTTCTTTGGGAGCGTTTTAACCCGTAGCGGTAACTGGAATTTTGTTTTTACTTGCATTGTAGGCGTGTTGGTGGTGATGATTTTTGCGGCCTTGCTTGCGGGTAAGAAAAACAAAAAATCCACAACCATTTCCGCTGCGAATTGAAAAGTGTGAACGTAAGCGGTCGACAGAAAAGCAGAAGGAAAGGTTTGGGGACTGCATGAATAAGATGCAAAGTATCCCCGCGCGAGAAGCATTCTCTTACGGATTCCGCTAAGATGTGGGGCTGATGAAGAAATCCTTACTTCTGTCGATGGTTGTAGACGAATAAAACTAAAGTATGGGGGCGCTTCTTTAACCCTGCGCCAAAAAGAAAAGCGACAGCTTTTTACCGAAAAGGTATTAAGCTGTCGCTTGTTTAATGCCCGGTTGTATAAAACGGATTCTATAATATAATGCAATTTTGTTGTGATTTCAAGCGGACAATAGCGTTTGTTTGTGGTATAATGTTTCATAAAGTGATTGATCCCTTTCTGTTGGAATGCGTTAGGGGTAATTCTATTTTAACAGAATTCAATCGCTTTTTCTATTCTTTTTTCACATTTGATTTTACATCTATTGTAACACTACAGAAAAAGTCTGCGAAATATACCGAAACCTCTTTACAATTTTAAAAAATTATGGTACAATATAGTATCTTGTGTCCCCAAAAATTAATAAAAGGAGAATATACGGATGCTTGAAATTAAAAATCTATCCAAGGTCTACCGCTCCAAAACGGGAGAATCGGTGCGCGCGCTTGACAACGTGAGCATTTCCTTTCCTGAATCGGGAATGGTCTTCATTCTTGGTAAATCGGGAAGCGGTAAGTCCACGTTGCTCAACATCATGGGCGGACTCGACAGCTACGACAGCGGCGAGTTCGTGATCAAGGGCAAATCCTCGAAGGATTTCGCCGGATCGGATTTTGACGCCTACCGAAATACCTTTATCGGCTTTATCTTTCAGGAGTACAACGTTCTCGACGACTTCACGGTAGGTGCGAACATCGCGCTCGCCCTCGAGCTGCAGGGTAAAAAGGCGACGACCGAAAAGATCAATGAGATATTGTCTCAGGTCGATCTGCTCAATTTTGCCAAGCGCAAGCCCAACGAGCTTTCGGGCGGACAGAAGCAAAGAGTTGCCATTGCGCGTGCGCTTGTCAAATCGCCGCAGATCATCATGGCAGACGAGCCCACGGGCGCGCTCGATTCCAACACGGGTAAGCAGATCTTCGACTCGCTCAAGGAGCTTTCGCGTGAAAAGCTCGTGCTGATCGTTTCGCATGACCGCGATTTTGCCGAGCGTTATGCCGACCGTATCATTGAGCTTGCCGACGGACGCATCATCTCGGATGTCACCAAGCACGAGCATGAGAGCGAGCGGCTCAGCGACGGCATCGATAAGATCGGCGGAAGAATCCTGCGTATCAAGGGCGGCTACCGTCTGACCACCGCCGACCTGCAAATGATCAACGATTATCTTGCCAACAACGGTGAGGACGTCCTGCTTTCGGGCGACCGACGCGTCAACGACGAGCTTCGTTCCGCCGCAGGCATCAGCGAGAAGGGAAGCACCTCGGTATTTGAGGGAACTGACGTCGAAAAGGATTATCAGCTGAAAAAATATGAAAAGGCTGACAGTCGCTTTATCCGTTCGCGTCTGCCCATGAAAAACGCGTTGCGCATGGGTACGAGCGGACTGAAGCACAAAAAATTCCGTCTCGTTATGACGGTGCTGCTTTCGCTGATCGCGTTTGGACTGTTCGGCTTTGCCGACACCATGGCGGCGTACAATAAGAACGTGGCGGCGGTCGAGTCGCTGATGGATTCGCACGTCAGGAACGCGTCGGTTACGGTCGGTGTGCGCAGAACCTCGCAGTACGGCGACGAAGAACCCTACATCAGCTACGATCAGGCGCGTATGAACGACGACGACCTTGCATGGCTGAGTGCCGAGACGGGGCTGGAATTCGTTCCCGTCTTTACGGGCGGTGACCCCTACGGATACGGCGGCGGATTTTCCCTGACGGGACAAATGCAGAGTTATTCGAGCAACACCGTCTACAGCGCAAAGATCCACGGATTGGTCAGTCTTACGCCCGAGCAGATCGCGACCACGGGCTTTTCGATGACGGGACGCCTGCCAGAGCGCGAGGGAGAGATCGCCATTACAGAGCATCTTTTCAGACAGTTCAATGAGTACGGCTTCCAGAACGCAAGCCATAAAGAGAGCATCAAGGCGGGAAACGTGGTCAAGGATGGAAATAGTGCTAACTCGATTATCGGTAAGCACATCACGCTCGCAAGTGATGCCTTCAACTATATGGGTGGCGGCAAGGAGTATTCCTACGAGATCGTCGGCGTGGTCGATACCGCCTTTGATTACGACCGCTATCAAACCTTTTTGCCCGAGGACGAAACCGAGCAGCAGATCCCCATGCCCGAGGAGGACGGCAATATGCTGACCGAAATGGTCCTGCAAATGGAGATAGAGAGCGAGCTGAACTACGGCTTCCACGGACTTGGATTTATGAACCGCGCAGACATTGAGACGCTTTCTAAGTTGGTTGCACCCTCGTATCAGCAGATCGGTACTTATATGAATGGTTGGAGCGCTGAGCTGTACATCTCTCTTTCCACCGTGGAAGAAGGCTCCAAGGAGTCGGGCATGCTGCAGGATCTTCGCTTTAATCAGGTTGCGGATAGCTCGGCACTTTCCAAGCTGACGATCAAATGGCTCGACAACAATCCGCGCACCCAGCTTGCCGCAAACGAGGTGGTTATCCCTGCGCACATCGTCGAGAATCTGATCCCGCAGGAAGCCAAGATCAACGTGGACACGGCGGCAATCGCCAGCGAGGCGACGCGCCTTTACGGTGCCGATGCGTGGGGCGCGACCGACACGCACCGAAACTTCTTTGAAAGATTTGAGCAAGCGGCACTTCTCGGTTACATCGACGAGCAGCTACAGGACGAGGACGTCGTGAATGCCGTGATCGAATACGCGACTACGTATCGCGGAGAAAGCATTTCCACCGCCGCAGAGGCAAGGGATTTCTGGGTGCGCCTTTGGATCGACGAGCGTCAGTATGATGCTCCTGTACACG
>JAZRIE010000135.1:0-2212 GCA_045645105.1 Eubacteriales bacterium
GCACAAGACCGAGGAACGAGCGCGTGGCGGGCTGATTGTAAGCGACAACGGCAAGCACCTCCATCGACGACGCCGACAGATTGCCGCCGCGGCGGATGCCAAGTGCCTCACGGATATAGGGCGCGTAGGTCTCCTTGGTGGTCAGCTGGCAGGCGGTAGGGTAGAGCAGGAGCTGTATGCCGTGATGCGTTCCGTCCTCCGTGAAATGCTCAGCCATTTCCTTTACCATCGTTTTCACGTCCTTGGCGGAGAGTCCCAAGACCTCGCCAAGCTTATCATAGCGCATCGGGTATCCCGCGGCAAAGAGGATTGCCTCGATCGCTTGCGCGATCTCTTGCGCCGTGGTCAGCGGCTCCAGCGCGGGAGCCTGCGGTTTCTTTTCTTCCATTGGTTAATTCTCCGTCCTTTCCGTTGCGGTATCGTCAGAGCCTTTTTCAAGCTCTCGGGCTTTTTCGGTCATGGTGCGAACGATCTCGCTCATATCAAGACCGATATCGTCGAGAATATCCTCGTCGTCCTCGGAGAGCTTGTTGTCAAGCAGCTCCTCCATGCGTGCCTCTGCCTCCAGATCGCTGTCGTCCTCGGGCAGGTCGGAGAGCGGTGCGGTGGATTGCTCCTTGGCAAGTCGTCGTTCCTCGGCGCGGCGCGCACGCTCCTCCTCGCGAAGACGCTTCTTTTCGGCAAGCTTTTGCTCGCGGATGATACGCCTCTGCTCGCGGTGCATTTCTGCTTTTGAGGAAAGCGGGATCGGCTCACCGTCGTCGTAAGACCTGCGCTGAGTCTCCTCACCCTCGGCAGGGGGCGGCGCATCGTTGACCACAAAGCGTGTGTCGGAGCCGTGAATGACGGTATAGCTGTCCTCATCCTCCTCGATCAGGATCTTGCGCACCTTGATCAGCTCCAGAATGCCGAGGAAGATGGCGATCAGATCGGGGAGAGAGGTCGCGTCCGAAAGCAGCTCCTTCATGGAAGGATTGCGTTTTTTGCCGATGTGATGCAAAATTCCAACGATCTTGACCTCAACAGGCACGATCGGCTTTGCGATCATGGGGGCAAAGACCTGCTTTTCGGCGCGCGGACGGCTTTCGTTTGCCGCGATGATGCGACGCACCGCAAGACAGAGTGCGGTCACGTCCTGATCGGCAACGTAGGAGGTGTCCACCGAGATCTCGTCGGTGTCCTTGACCATGCGCCCGCTGTAGATCTGATAGAGCGGCGTCATTTTCTGAACCGCCTGCTTTGCCTGCTGATAGCGCAGCAGGGCCTCGGCGAGGTCGGCGCGAGGGTCCTTTTCGTCGGGCTGGATGCGCGGCAGGAGCATACTGCTCTTAATGCGCATCAATTCACTTGCCATCACGATAAACTCGCCCGCAAGCTCCATGTCCATGCTCTGCGCTTCCTTGATGTACGCAAGGTATTGGTCGCAGATCAGCGCAATGGGAATGTCCTCAATATTCACTTTATTTTTTTGAATGAGCGAAAGGAGAAGGTCCAGAGGTCCTTCAAATTGCTCGATCCGATAGGTCAGGGCTTCCATGTAGGGGAGTGTCCTTTCTGTCAGGGTTATTTGAGCGTCGGAAAATCAATTAAAAAGATTGATAGATACTTTGTAAACAGGGATCGCGACGGCATTCGTCAGCTTGCTTGCCACCCATCCAAAGGGTGAAAAATCGAACAGATAGGAAAGCGCGAACAGCGCGATCAGAATACCGAACATGATCTGCCGCTCGTATTTCATCATGCCGAAGTAGGCGCGAGGGGGCAGGAAGGCAAACGCCAGACGCGAGCCGTCGAAGGGCGGAATGGGCAACAGATTGAAGACGGCAAACACAAGGTTCAGATAGGCACTCAATTCACAAAGAACGGCGGTCCAGCTGACTGCGGTCGTCAGGAAGGAGTCTCCCGAGCGATAGGAAAGATAGGTGGCAAGTGCCACGAAAAATCCGTAGAATACAGCACTGATCAGCCCTAAGAGCAGGTTTGAGAGCGGACCCGCGGCGGCGGAGATCGCCATACCGCGCTTGGGGTTGGTAAAATTTCGGGTGTTGATCGGCACGGGCTTTGCCCAACCAAAGCCGAACAACAGCATGCAGAAAAATCCAAGTGGATCGAGGTGACGCAGGGGATTGAGCGTCAGGCGCCCCATGTGATAGGCGGTCATGTCGCCGCATTTGTACGCCGCGTAGCCGTGCGCCGTCTCGTGGAGCGAGAG
>JAZRIE010000136.1:0-2315 GCA_045645105.1 Eubacteriales bacterium
TATTAAGTTTTTGCTTTGGCACACCTTTCATTACAACTGTTCGTTATAATGAAATTGGCAGTCGCGTTAGCGACTGCCAATCTGGTGCGGGAAACGGGACTTGAACCCGTACGGTGTGAACCACACGCCCCTCAAACGTGCGCGTCTGCCAGTTCCGCCACTCCCGCATGTCGCACACTACTGTGCGCAACGTATATATTATACTCTTTTTTTTCAAAATGTCAATACCTTTTTGAAAAAAACTTTTGATTTTTCCAAAAAACTTTTGTCTCGGTCACGTGCGTTCCGTCGCCCTTCCCGTCACCGTTGCCTCGCATTGCAGATATACCGTCTCAGCGATCCTTGCGATCTCGTCTCGCTCGTCCTTTCCCACCGACCGAAGCGTTTTCTTTTTTGGCATTCCCCAAACGTCAAACGCCCACGGTCCGATCCACTCGCCGTGCGCGGTGTCCGAAAAAACTCCCGACAGAATCGAAAGTGCCGCACGTCGCGGCTTCATAAAGATCACCTTCATGGGATGCTTGATCAGCCAGAAGATCGCCTTGGGATAGTGCGCAGTGATGTTGGTAAAGGAAATTCCCGGATGCGTGACCGCAAGACGCACGTCGGTCTCGTCCCGAAACAGCTCGTGAAGCGCAAACATCAGGTAGCGTTTGGCGTTTCCGTAGACCTTGGACGCCGCACGGCGCGTGCTGAAATCCACGTCCGTCACGTCAATTTTCGAATAGCGGTGCGCGATACTCCCCACGACCACCACCCTGCCGCCGCGACATCGAAGCATCGGAAGCAGCCTTCGGATCATGTAATAGGGTGTTGCGAAATTGATCTGATAGACGTTATCATACCCGCTCGCGCAACGGTGCCGCGGAATGCTGTACGCCCCCGCGTTATGAATAAAAACATCGATTTCAAGCGCGCAAAGACGTTCGACCGCTGAGCACGCCGAGGAAAGGTCCTCCAGATCAAGCGGCACGCACTCCACGCAAAGGTTGGGGTGATCGTCCAAAAGCTCCGCCCTATGAATCCGTGACCGCTCACCGTTTCGGTCAAGCAGGACAAGCGACGCGCCAAGCTCTGCAAGATAGCTGCAAAGAGCCTTGCCAAGCCCCCCGGTCGAGCCTGTGACCGCGATCCGCTTTCCCTCCAGCGACTGTGTGTTTTTCTTCAACCACGATAAAATACGCATCTTTTCTCGCGCTCCCCTCTTGTACTGTCTCTATTTTACCACACGTTGTCTGTCTTTTCAAGAAAAATTTACGCCGAACCGAAAAAATTAAAAAAGGGAGAGCCCCAAAAGCTCCCCCACAGAAGGATCAATTATAAAAATTCGCGAATATCGATCGCAAGCTGCTCCTCGAGGTTGATCAGACGCTTGGTAATATCCTTGGAGACCTCGTCCGCCGCCTTGTACTGATTGAGATAGCGATTGAGCGACTTTACACCCATATTGCATCCGTCGGTGATCAGATCAGCGATCGTGGCGTCGGATTCCTTCCATCCAAGCATCACGTTGGTCTTCATCCACGACATACCCTTGGCAATGGGGTTGGGATCCTTGCCATCGTCGTGATACTTTTCCAGCAGATCCTGCAATTCGCTATTCAGCTTGTCATGCTCGTCCTTGCAGTCGGTCAAGCACTGCTTCAGCTTATCGGACTTGACGTATTTCAACACCTCGTCGATCGACGAAACTCCCATTTTTGCACCCGCGTCGCACTCGCGCAAAAGCTTGATCGTATCTTGTTCCACCATTTTCTAAATCCACCTTTCTTAGTGTTATCGTCAGTATGTCCCATTTTCCCGTTTTTTATGACGCAAACGGCAAAGCACTTGCAATTTTCACGCGAATATGCTATACTATAGGCAGATATTTCAATTTTTTTCGGAGCCTTTATGATCAAAACAATTACACTGAATGGACGAACGATAAAATACGACCTGCAACGCAAGCAGGTCAAGAATATCAATCTACGCGTCAGAGGCACGGGGGCGATCACGGTCTCCGCCGATCCACGCGTGCCGGACACCGTTATCGAGGAGTTTTTGTATGAGTATGCCGACCGCATCCTGCGTGCCAAGGACCGATGCGAAAAAGCCGCGCAGAATGCCCCCGCGCCCCACGAATACACCGACGGTGAGCGTTTTTCGATCTTTGGCGAGCCCAAAACGCTACGCTTGCTGAAAGCAACAAGAAATGGAGCCTCAGCCGACGGCGACACGATTTCTCTATCGGTCAAGGACACAGATGACCGCGCCCTACGGCAAAGGACGCTACAGACCTGTCTGGACACACTATGCCGAGAGAGGATCACCGC
>JAZRIE010000137.1:0-7741 GCA_045645105.1 Eubacteriales bacterium
ACGCTGATCGGCGTTTCGGGAACCGAGGACGTAGCTGCGGCATACGCGGCAACCTATCCTATCGCACTCATCGCGGTGGTGCTGGTTTCTCAGTTCCTGATCATACTGTTCTGATCAACCGAAAAACGACGCGGAGAGACCTTCTCAACGAGGGCTTCTCCGCGTTCTTTGTGTCCAAAGCAAAAACAACGTATAAATTTTTTTGATTTTGTCAAGAATTTGAATAAAACCTATTGACCAAACGTCCAAAACAAGATAAAATAATACCGAAGCATACACCGAGAGCCTTGAGATAAGGAGGAAAAGCATGAACAGAACGAAATTGAGAGACCGTATCCTGCCCGACTATACGAACGGCGAGGAGATCATGAACATGGTCACGCACATTGTCGGTGGCGGACTTGGCGTGGTCGCGCTTGTGCTGTGCGTCGTATTTTCGGCAATTCGCGGCAACGCATGGGGCGTGGTGGGAAGCGCGATCTACGGCGCGTCGCTGATCCTGCTTTATACGTCGTCCAGCATTTATCACGGTCTGCGCGCGGGAATGGGGAAGAAGGTTATGCAGGTCATCGACCACTGTACCATCTATTTTCTCATTGGTGGCACTTACACGCCGATCCTGTTCTGTTCGATCCGCCCCGTCTCTCCCGTTTGGGCGTGGGTACTGTTTGGCATCGTGTGGGGACTTGCGGCAATGGCGGCAACGCTGACGGCGATCGACCTCAAAAAATACGCCAAGCTTTCTATGGTCTGCTATATCGGAATGGGCTGGAGTATTCTGCTTGCGGCAAAGACCGCGATGGAAGCAATTCCGCTTGGCGGCTTGCTCTGGTGTCTTGCGGGCGGTATTTCGTATACGGTGGGAGCTGTCCTGTATGGGCTTGGCAAGAAGCGGAGATACGTTCATTCGGTCTTTCACCTGTTCGTTGTAGCAGGGAGTATTATGCAGTTTATTTGCATTTTCTTCTATGTAATTTGATTAAAGATGCAAAAAAAGGCGTTTTTTGATAAATTTTTAGATAAAAATGAAAAAAATGCAGAAATGATACAAAAAAACGAAAAAAGACTTGACTTCTAAGGATTTTTGTGATATACTTGTTCTGTATTCGCGATAATGTCATTGGTCACTTGGTATTGCGTCCCCCGGTCCGTTAGAGAGACACAGAACAAATTGAGCATAATTTTCCCGGGTACACATTATTTAACGGAGGTACCCGACAATGAATAAAGGTACAGTAAAGTGGTTCAATTCGGAAAAGGGCTACGGCTTTATTTCCAACGATGAGGGGGGCGACGACGTGTTCGTACACTACTCCGCAATTCAGGGTGAGGGCTTCAAGACTCTTACTGAGGGTCAGAAGGTCACTTTTGACACCGAGCCTGATCCCAGAAACAGTGCAAAGCTGCGTGCAACGAACGTTTGCCTTGCCTAATTGTTGAAACGAAAAAGAAAGCGGCGTAAAATTACGCGGCTTTCTTTTTTGGACTTGACAAGCACGCGGCTTTTTCGTATAATAGATACAGACGAGGAGGTGTGACATGGATCACGCGATTTTTGGCTTTTTGTTATATTTTTGCAAGCTGACGCTTCTGACGCTCGGTACGCTTGTTGCCTGCGGCTTTGCGGTGCGGCTCGCGTCAAGGCTTTTTTCCGCTCTTTTGGGAGGACGGTCGGGGACGGTATTTGACGTAACGGCAGTGATCGGAACACCGATCCATGAGCTGGGGCATGCGATAATGTGTCCGCTGTTCGGTCATAAGATCGACCGTGTAAGGCTTTGGTCGCCGCGTGCTCGGAACGGTGTATACGGTTACGTGGAGCATAGCTACAACCGACGCAACCCATGGGCAAGGCTTGGCAATCTGTTGATTGGATTTGGTCCGATCTTCAGCGGACTTGGCGTGGTAGTACTCATGCTGTGGCTCTGCTTTCCCGTGCAATGGGCAGAATACCTGAACGCCTCACGCGCGCTGCTTTCCGACAGACCTGGCGGCGTGGAGATCCTGAAGGGTGTCTTTTCGCTCATCAACGCACTCCCACAAGCCTTTGTATCGAATTGGGGACGAAGTACGCTGGGACTTTTGGTGATTCTTCCCGTGTCGCTTCATATTACGTTGAGCTGGGCAGACGTCAAGGGCGCGCTTGGCGCGTTACCCATCTATTTTTCGATGCTTTTCGCGGCGGCACTCATTACCTATCTGACGGGGGTGAGCGCGACCGTGGAGTCATTCCTTGCCTTGTTGAATCTGCGCGTGCTGTCTTTGTTTGGCGTTGTGATCGCTTTTTGCGCAGTATGGGTTACCGTGGCACTTCTGATACGGGTCGTCAAGATCGTGATCGGATGGTTTTGAATGGAGAAACCGTATAAGGCGTAACGGAAAAGAGAGAACATTTCGGCGGTGACCGATTTGCTCTCTCTTTTTTTCTTTACTTCATTTCCACCAAGGAATATTCTTCTTCGTCGGAAAGTGGCTCGGCGGGGCGCCAAGCCTGCCCGAATTCGATGTCGCGGAAGAGCGCGGCAAGTCCCGTGATCTGCTTCAGTCGCAGAATTTCGTCCTTGTCCATACCAAGATGCTTGGATATCCAAGCGTCGCTTCTTCCAATGTCGTGCAGATCGCGGACGATGTTGCTCATCAGATCGACGTCGTGTGAGCCGCGTGCGCGATTGTGACGCACTGTGCTTGCCATGCGACCGGAAAGCGGCTTGTCGATCACCGAGACGGGGAGCATACCGCCCTCGCGTTCGTAGATGTCGGGGTAGTCGCGCATCACGCGGTAGCGGTGAAAGCCGTCAACGATTACGTAAAGATCCTGCACCTTGTCATAATAACAGACGATTGGCATGGTGTAGCCGTCCTCACGGATACTGTCGTAGAGCAGCTTGATCTCAGGCGGTGCCATGACATTTGGATTATAATCGTTGGGGGAGATCTTTTCGATCGGTACGGAAATGACGTTGTATACGGGGCTTTTAAAATTCGTTTTCATTGATGATTTCTCCATATCGTTCGCGAATGAGGTCAACACGTTTTTGCTCCTCACGTGTCAGACCGAATCCCATAAAGCGGCAAAGATGGTCGTTTTTGAGGATACAGTAGCACATTCGCTTCCAGCTTGGAATGTCTCTGGTGGAGCGAATGTCGTCGGTGTTGTCGGGAATTTTGTCAAGGAAGATCACGCGCTCCTTTTTGCTGAGCGTGTAATTGGAAATGCCGTTGAAGGCGATGTGATAGCCATGGTCCAAAAGCTCCTGAATTGTCTCCTCGGAGAGACCGCCGCCCGTTTTATGCCAAAATTCAATTGAGGTGTTGAATTTTCTTACGTAGTTGTTTCGGAGCTTGCGCGGTAGGGTTTCTAATAGGAATTGGGTGTAGGATTCCCATGTATGACCCTCGGGAAGCGTGATATTGCGATAGCCCATTGCCTTGGTTTTTCCGTAGATCGAGGCAAAATTAACGCCTTGCACGCGACCGACAAGCTTTGTCCATATTTCGGGATCGATCACGCGGTAAAGATTGAGACTGTCCTTGGAATATTCGTTGAAGGGCGAGGCGACACGCATCTGATCCACGGTTAAGCCTGCCTTGTAGTAGAGGTCGTAGAGGCGGTTGTAGTCGTAGCCGAATTTGTAGTTTGCGACCCAGACGTCGGCAGAAGACCAATCGTATAGGGGAGATGCGCACCAAACGTCCTTAAAATGCTTTGTGATCCAACATTTGCCCTTGTAGCCGTATCGCTTGTTGACGAATCCGCTGTATCGCTGAAGTGATTCGTCGGCACGCATTCCCAAAAGGCAAACTGTTTTTTTGTTCCCGTGACGCTCCTTATAAAAGCGACCGAATTGCTTGGCAAGATCTTCTTGGTGCATACGGTAGCGGTAATACGTAAAGGGATTGTCGAGATTGATCACGTAGGGATGCTTCGGCATGGGACGCACCCAAATATCTTCTTTTTTATCGTCCCAAGGATACCAGAACATTTCGTAGCTGCTCAGCGCGGTGCGCGTTGCCATGGGCAGACAGATCCAGTATGGCTCTGTCTCATGCAGATACCGCTCAAAGGTGCGCGTGACGTATTCGGTGGTAACGGTGTACTGTGCTTCAAAATCCTGATGAAAAAGACCGATCACGCGGTCCGGATAATGCTCTCGTCGGTAGTCCATCAAAAGATTCAGCAAAAGCCCGCTGTCTTTACCACCGCTGAACGACACGTAAATATTATCAAATTCGCGAAACAGGTATTCAAATCGTTCTTGCACTGCTTCGTAGACGCTGTAGGGCAAAAACTGTTTTTTCAATTGATGCAGGAGTCCTTTCTCAAAGTAATTGGATATAATTTCCAATTTATTATATTATACCACATTTTTCGACAAATGTACAGACAAAATAAAAATTGTTTACAAAAAGGGAATTTGCGGCAAAAAAGGGCACCGACGGGGTTCTTCCGTCGGTGCCTTGGCTTTTCGTGTACTAATGTGGTGTGAAACGAATGGTATCTCCCTGGTTGGGGAGACGGTATTTTTCCTTTACGGTGGTGGTTCAGATCGACGATTAAAGCCGTCGCCTTTGCTTTTTAGCCGATTCGTTTTTATGTGCTGTGTGTCGTTGGCTTGCGTTATTTGATCTTCTGCACCATCTTTGCGATCTCCTTGTTGACCGATCCGCTCATCGATGATACAGTACTGCTGATCACGTCCTTCTTGGGTTGGAAGATCTGATGGATCAGAGGAAGCGTGATCTGGTCCTCAAAAAAGTTTACACCGAGCTCACACATGGTCGATGTGAAAATGATATCAAGCATAGATCTGGAGGACTCGTCACTTGCGAAACGGGTTTTCAGAAGCTTTTCCTTGTAGATCGGGATCAGATTTTGCTGGGAATCGAACGCAAGAGCTTCCATTATGATACCGATGTTTTCCAAATTATCTTCCTTTACCGTTTTTATCAGACAAGCCATAACTCCACCGTAGGTGATGCAGTTAAATTCCTTCTGATCGGAATTGTATTTGGGAAGTGGAATAATACCAAACTCCGCTTCCATGGTAGCACGCATCAGGGGGATACCGAAAAGGGAGCTGAGAGCAAACAGAGAACGTTCCTCCTGAAAAGCAAACTCCGGACCTGCGTGATGGATGTCGGGACCGTTATCGAAGTGAACGTCGGTGTCTACGTTTAACTTCAAAATTTTTTGCATTTTTTCAATTGCATAAGGGTCTGAGGAAAGGGTAAAGGTAGGGATTCCGTCCTCATCCTTTTGCATAAATTTAATTCCGCAGCTTACCATCAAGCCGGTGTAAAGCTCTTTGATAGAGGAGCTGATACCGAATTGATCAGTATCGTCCCAAATGTTGTCGGGGTTCTCCACAACGTCCTGACCAATCTCATAGAGCTTGTCGAGCGTCCACTCATCACTCTCAACGAAGCCGTAGATCGACGAAATATCGCCGAAGTAGCTTTCATATTTTCCCTTGTTAAAGAGAAGGATCTGGGTTCTCGAGAGCATGGAAAGGCTGAAGCTGCCGGAGAGGGCTAACTGCTTGCCTCTGATGTCAAACAGATCTGAAACGTTGGGATCCCAATATTGCTCATCGATAGAAACGTAAGGAACGTTCTTCCAATCATAAAAATACTCTGCGCTTTTCATGACCCACTTATCATAGTACATGATGATTTGAGGACCCGTGGTTGTATCGCCACTCATCGCAAGATTTTGGACGTCCTGTTCGGTGATGGTTCCGGAGGTTGGCTCAAAGGCAGAGAGGTCACAGTTGAATCGTTCTTCAAGATAGGAATTTCTTTCGAACATGGTGTCGTTAATATCCTCGCCGTTATAATCGTCCGGTATGAGGGATAAGTCTGTCCAAGAAAAGTTTTCACTTCCGTTAACCATAAAGCAAAGCTCGAAGTGATTCATGTCCTTTGCGGGAAGATTATCTGTGGGGGCTTCATCGCGAGGGGGAAGGGTTTCCGGGGACTGCGTATGGGGCGTCGATGCGTCCTTGCATGATGCAAGGAGGCAGAGTAGGGAAGCGAGAAGAAGCAAAATTGCGATGCTTTTTTTCATGGCAGGCTCCTTTTTCATATTCTTGATTGTTCGTGACTATCTGACAAAACGTACCTTTAAAATTTATCTTCCGATCTCTGTTTCCTATCGATCATTCAAGAAGAAACTTAGGTGTCCGTGAATGTCGCTTTGATTATAGCACATGGGAGAGTCAATTTCAATGGCGGATGTTTAGAAAAATATTGCCTTTCTTTCGAATTATAATTGCTTTGCTGTATTTCTTTGGGAAAATAATGCTGATTTTTAGATTTTCCGACAAAAGTGTTGCAATTTTTATGTTCTGTGGTAAAATATTTTAGGAAGAGATTTTATGGGGGGGATGAGATGGAGATTTACGATAAGATCAGCTTTATTCCAAATCACTTTATCAACGTGACTAAAAAACACTCCCTGCCCGGGTTTTCCCTCACGGACACGAATTCTTTGAGATCGAATTTGTTATGAGCGGAACCGGGGAGCATTTGATCGACGGCGTTTCTTATCCCATTGCCCCAAACGCATTTTTTCTCTTGACGCCGGCAAACGTTCACGAGATTCACGCACCGGGGGCAGAGGTGATCACGGTCATGTTTCAAAGTGAGTATAGCGGCGGCTTCTTTTCGTTTCCACAGCAGTCCCCGCAAAGATCTCCTTATTTTGCCTTTTCGGGTCGTGAGGAGCGCCTGATCCGCGAGCTGATGGAGGAAATGTATGCGACATACCAAAATGACAGCACATACGCAATGATGGTGCTTCACTGCGTGTTGCATAAGCTACAAACGCGCAACGCAGCAGAATCACGCGCGATGCCCCTGACCGTACAAAATGTGATTGCTTATATTCTGGAGAATTTCAGAAAATCCATCACGCTGGAGAGTACGGCAGTACATTTTGGCTTTTCCGCCCCCTATCTTTCGGATTTTTTTCAGCAACAGACAGGACGGAATTTTAAATCCTATCTGGACGGTGTCCGCTTCTCGCACGCGCAAAACCTTTTGGCGTTTACAGACCTGCCGATCTGTGAGATTAACGTCTGCTCGGGCTTTTCGGATTATGCCAATTTTGCCAGGCGATTTAAGGAACGAACGGGGATGACACCGACCGAATATCGGAAGCGTGCGCGGGAGAACGGTGCTTTGAAAAAATAAAAAACAGAATTGTGAGGAAAAACGAATGACTACAATGACATTTAACATCCGAAATTGGGATAGGAGCGAGGGACATCTTTACCGCATCAAGGAAGCAATTAAGGAATACACACCCGATATGATCGGTTTTCAGGAAATTTCCAACAGAGCAAGATATGAGTGGGTAGATAGGCTGCTTGCCGATCCCGAGATTGAAGACATGTACGGTTACGTTGGAGAGGACCGTATGGACAGCACGGGTGAACAGTGCGCGATCTTCTACCGCAAGGACGTGTTTAAGCTTTTGGAGGGCGGAACTCGTTGGCTCTACTGTACGCACGGCATCGGCTGCACGAGCACGGACTGTAAGGGCGAGACCACGCCGGGTCGCTTTGAGGGAACGAATTACTCGTCAAGCGAGCATTTTCGTATTATGACCTACGCTCGTCTCCAAGGGATCTCCGACGGAAAAGTGCTTACCTTTATCAATACGCATCTTGAAACGTGGGACGGAATGCTGGAAGGAGAACACAGACAGACCAAGCAGGTGGACTACATTCTCAACTTT
>JAZRIE010000138.1:0-4161 GCA_045645105.1 Eubacteriales bacterium
GTTATCTTTAGTAGGTCAAGTTATAGTCGTGCAACGTTTCGAGCACGCGGTAAACCGTTTCAAATTCGCTCTCGTCAAGCAGGTTGGCTCTGATAAAGCGGTAGAGCATGGAGCGAAGTCCTCGAATGGGAGAGTCAAGCATATGCGTGCCAAAGTAGATGCTGATCCCGTTTTTAACGTCGATACCCGTCCACGCGCCTGCCGCACCGCCCCAACCGAAATCAATGCTTCTGGGGGCGTCTTTCTTGGGGCAACGAACGCCAAGTCCATAGCCATGCGTTTCCTTCGTCCAATAGGTGCGCTTCTGATGCTCGGTCAATCTATCGGTCGCCATCAGCTTGACGGTGTCCATTTTGAGGATCCGTTCATCCCCCGTGCGCAAAGCCTCGAGGAATTTCATATAGTCGTCCACGGTCGAGATCGCGCCCGCGCCGCCCGACGCGTATTCGCTTCCAAGCTTATAATCCCAGATCGATTTTCCGATACTGACCGCCTTTCCGTCTCTGAATACGTATTGCGCGGCAAGGCTGTCCTTTTCCTCGTTCGGGAGCATAAAGGTGGTGCCGCTCATGCCAAGCGGATCAAAAATATGCTCCTTTGCGTAGTCCTCGAAGCGTTGACCCGAAAGCACCTCTACCAACGCCGCCAGCACGTCGTGGCAAAGGCTGTACTCCCAACGGTCACCCGGCTCGAAGAGCAAAGGCTCCTTGGCAAGATAGCGCATCATTTCGCGGGTCGGGCATCTTCCCTCGGTTTCCTCATAGCCCTTTTTCATGTTCGGGGAGTGGCGCTCGTATGAAAAGCCCGCCGTCATTTCAAACAGATGCTTGATCAGGATCGGATTTTCCGCGGGACGAACACCGCCGTCCTCGGTTTTGACCATCATGTTCTCAAACTCCGGCATATGGTCGGAAAGCTTGTCCTCCAGCGAGAACAATCCCTTTTCCCACAGCTGCATTGCCGCAACACAGGTGAAGATCTTGGAGCAGGAGTAGATATTGTATCGCTCCTTGCCGTTCATCTTGATCTGCTTTTCGAGATCGCTATAGCCGTTGAAGTGGCGCAATAGGCACTTTCCGTTTTGATAGACGGCAATATCGAAGCCCACAAGCCCCATATCCAAAAAGGAATCACAAAATTGTTTTGTTTTTTCAAGCATTTTTCCTTTTCTCCGTTTTCTATAGTTTGTATTCTTAAGAAAGTGTCTCGGCATACCGAACGGCTTCCATTGCGTCCTTACAATAGCAATCCGCACCGATCCGCGCGGCGTATTCGGGATTCAGCACCGCTCCCCCGACCATCACACGGCACCACGGCGCGTCGGCTCTTAGTTTGCGGATCGTCGTTTCCATAGCGGGAACGGTGGTGGTCATCAGCGCGCTCAAGCCGACAAGCGGCACGTGCTCGCGCACGACAGCCTCCGCGATCGTTTCGGGCGGCACATCCTTACCAAGGTCTATCACCTCAAAGCCGTAATTTTCAAGCAGTAGGCGCACGATATTTTTTCCGATATCGTGAATGTCTCCGTGTACGGTCGCGATCACGATCTTGCCCTTGGTAGTCTGCGGATTTTGCGCGGTCAGCATCTGCTCCTTGACGTGAGAAAACGCCCTTTTTGCGGCTTCGGCACTCATGAGCAGCTGTGGCAGATAGACCGTTTTTTCCTCAAACCCCTTCCCTACGCGGTCAAGTGCGGGAATGATCTCGTCCTGCACTACAGTGAGCGGCTCGATCTGCCTCAGCATTTGTTCGGTCAACTGTCCCGCCATTTCAACGCGTCCCTGCACGATCGCGGTCTGCAATTCGCTCATGCCGTCGGTCGTCGGTCGCGCAGCCGGCGTGGCTGTTGCTTGCGTTACCGCAGGCGTTGGACAGGACGCCGCAAACGCCACGTAATCGGTGCAATTGGCGTCCATGCCGTGTAAGAGACGGTAAGCGTAATAAACGCGGAGCATTTCGTTGGAATAGGGGTTCATGATGGCGGCGGAAAGTCCGTTCTCCAAGCACATCGCAAAGAAGGTACTGTTGACCGCCTCGCGCAAAGGAAGCCCGAACGAGACGTTGGAAACACCGAGCGCCGTATGACAGCCGAGGCGTTCTCGGATCTCTCTGAGTGCGCCGACCGTGACCGATGCCGCCGATTGATCGGCACTCACGGTCATGGCAAGCGCATCAAAGACGACGTCCTTTTGAGCGATGCCGTAGGATTTCGCGACCGAAAGGATTTTTTCGGCAATGGCAACGCGCCCCTCGACCGTGTCGGGAATCCCATACTCGTCAAGCGTCAGTGCTACGACGACACCGCCGTATTTGCGAACAAGGGGAAAAATCGCGCGCATGGAGTCTTCTTTGCCGTTGACCGAATTGATCATCGGTTTGCCATTGTAGCGGCGAAGTGCCGACTCCATGGCGTCGGGGTCAGCGGTATCGATCTGAAGCGGCAGGTCCAGCACCGCCTGCAATTCGCATACCGCCTCGGTCAGCATCCTTTTTTCGTCAATGTCGGGAAGTCCTACGTTGACGTCCAATACCTGAACGCCGCACGCCTGCTGACGAACGCCCTCCTGCAAAACGTAATCAATATCGTGCTCTATGAGCGCCTGCTTGAAGCGCTTTTTACCCGTTGGGTTGATGCGCTCGCCGATCAGAATGGGATCGCCTCCAAAGGCTACGGCGTGTGTATAGGAGGAAACGGTGGTCAAATTCTTTGGTTTGATCGGCACGGGAGGAATATCTTTCGTCCGCTCGGTCAGTGCCGCGATATACGTCGGCGTTGTGCCGCAGCAGCCGCCCGCGATCCGCACACCAGCCTTGATCATTTCGGCGACGTCCTCGGAAAAAGCCGTGGGGCTGACGTCATATATCGTCTTCCCGTCCATACTCTGCGGAAGTCCCGCGTTCGGCTTGAGCAGGATCGGTACCGACGCGCAAGCAAGCATTCTTTGCACGACGGGCATGAGCTGCTTAGGACCGAGGGAGCAGTTGACGCCGATCGCGTCGGCACGCATGCCCTCAAGCATTGCTACCATTGCCTCGGGTTCAGCCCCCGTCATCAGCTTGCCGTCCTCGCCGTATGCGTTGGAAACAAACACGGGCAGATCGCAGTTCTCCTTTGCCGCAAGCAATGCCGCCTTGGTCTCGTAGCTGTCGTTCATGGTCTCGACCATGAGCAGATCGACGCCGCAGGCAGCACCGAGGCGGACCGTTTTGGCAAAGACTGCGACCGCGTCCTCGAAATCAAGGTCGCCGTAGGGTCTGAGCAGTCGCCCCGTAGGACCGATGTCAAGCGCGATAAATTTGGGCTGCGTAGCGGTGGACGCTTCTCTTGCGATCCTTGCGTTCTCGACCGCCGCGCGTATGATCTCTTCCAGCTCGTCCTCTGAAAACTT
The DNA here is from genome assembly GCA_045645105.1 of Eubacteriales bacterium. GTDB lineage: Bacteria > Bacillota > Clostridia > Oscillospirales > CAG-272 > UMGS1865. Next base: position 3,390 of record JAZRIE010000138.1, read on the forward strand.
GAGGCAGTTTGCCCCAAAGGTGTTGGTATTGACGACGTGGCTTCCCGCGTTATAATAGTCGCGGTGGATCTTTTGTATCTCCTCGGGGTGCGTCAGGTTCCAATGCTCGGGGTGTTCCCCTGCGGCAAGCCCCGCCTGTTGCAGAAGCGTTCCCATGCCGCCGTCGAGATAGAGCAGATTTTCCTTTAAGAAATCAGTAATTTTCATGGTGGTTTCCTTTATTTCATGCATTACGGCTCACGCCCACGAGTGCCGTGACCGATTTGGCGGGCGACATGAGCAGGCTTTCATTCAGGGTCAGACCGATGCTTTTTGAACATTCCAGCGCATCAAAAATATCGCGTTGCAGGGAAAGCGGCAGGTCTCCGTAGCCCGCGCTGAAGCGCGGACGCAATTCCCTGCCCTGCTCCCCGTATTCTTTGGCGAGTTGTTGACAGAGTGCGTCACACAACGCCTCGATTCGCTCGGCACCGATCGCACCAAAGGCGACTGCACGCGACGGGGATATGCGCGTGTAACGGTTGATCAGTCGGTCGATCCCAATTCCCACGGTCGCGGCGAACAGGATGACGCGATCGCAACCGCTCAAAGCCTTGGAAAGTGATATACTGTCGGTCTTGGCAAAGCCGAGATCCAATCCCGTTCCGTCGCGGTCAAGATCAAACACACGATAGCAGGCACGAGGGGTAAAGACGTCCTTTGCTTCCACGATACATTCCGAAAGAAGCGCCTTGACCTCGTCGGTGGCATCTCGTGCGCCCATATAGCACAA
>JAZRIE010000139.1:0-7284 GCA_045645105.1 Eubacteriales bacterium
GCGTTGTGACTCGCACCACAAAATCAAGGCTTGAGGAACTGGAAGCGGAAGAAGAAAAACTCACTTGGAGTATCAAGGCCGAAGAAGACAAGAAGCCAAAAATCACAAAAGATTTCATTCTGTTCACGCTGCATAAGTTCCGAAATCTTGATCTGAGATTCGAGAAGAATAAAGAACGGCTGATTGACGGACTTGCCAAAGCAATATTTGTTTATGATGGTTATATCAAGGTATTCCTCACATTTGATGATAAGCCAATCGATATACCTACAACTGAAGAAATTGAAAATATGACAAATAGTTCGGACATCCAATCGTCCGCTTCACCAACGATAAAAAACAGACTTCACGCAAGTGAGGTCTGTTTTTTATCGTTTATGATACTTGGTCAATTGAACTGCCGCAAATCCGAGCATGCGAGGATTGTGCTATAGCACACGCTACCGCGAGTTGTGGATAATTGCTAAACTATCGCGCGTGCTTCAGTTCAGATTCTGCTACGGGTCACCAATGATAAAAAACAGACTTCACGCAAGTGAGGTCTGTTTTTATCGTTTATGATACTTGGTCAATTGAACTGCCGCAAATCCGAGCATGCGAGGATTGTGCTATAGCACGCGCTACCGCGAGTTGCGGATAATTGCTAAACTATCGCGCGTGCTTCAGTCCAGATTCTGCTACGGGTCACGAGCCGACTTGTATCAAGACAAGCACACGCCACGGTGCCAAAAACAGATTATTTGATCATATTATTTGGCTATAAATGCTTGAAAAAACTAAAAAAATATGATATAATAATTTAAATTAAGTGTTTCGGAGGATAAAAATGATAAGTGTCAATGACTACATAAATGAACAATCAATAATAACTCCTTGTTTTTTATGTGGAGACGCTATCGAGGTTTTATCTCATTTGCCCGACGATAGTATAGATTGTGTAATTACAAGTCCACCATATTATATGAAACGCGAGTATCTCGGCGGTGGGATTGGTTTGGAGTCTACCTACCAAGAATACGTTAACAATCTCCTTGCGATTACAGCAGAAATCTACAGAGTACTTAAACCTTTAGGTTCATTTTGGTTAAACATAGGTGATAGTTACAAAAATAAACAGTTGCTTAATATCCCTCACCGAGTGGCTATAAGAATGCAAGACGAACAAAACTGGATATTGAGAAATACTGTCATTTGGGATAAAATGAAAGGGGCAATGTCACAATCCAAAGATAGTTTGGGAAATGAGTATGAACCGTTCTTCCATTTCGTAAAGAGTAGGAATGGATATTATTATGATTCCGATGCGGTTAGACGTAAACCCCGTTCAGCACGTATAGAAAATGGGGCTGTTGTTAGTGCTACTGGTGTTAGTGGGGTACGATATAAAAGAAAAATCGAACTTAGTGCGGAATTAACAGAGGAACAGCGTACTAATGCGATAAAAGCTCTTGATGAGGTATTATTAAGAGTGCAAAAAGGGGAACTTGCAGATTTCAGAATGGTTATAAAGGGCGGGAATCAGAGAGTTACAAACGGAAATTCCACTAAATTAAGTGGTCGCGCAAAAGAATTAGAGGAAAAAGGATTTTATTTTCTCTTCTATAACCCTAATGGCAGTATGATTTCTGATGTTTGGACAATCATCCCCGAAGATACTCAAGGCAGAACGCTTCATTTCGCACCATATCCAGAAGATCTAATCAAAACCCCTGTTATATTGACCTGCCCTGAGAACGGAATAGTCTTAGATCCATTTGTCGGGACTGGTACTACTTGCTACGTTGCGGCGTCACTTAATAGAAAATCAATAGGAATTGATATGTCTGTAGAATACCTACAGCTTGCTAAAGATAGATGTTCTCAGTATGGTCGATTAGATTTGATTAAATAAAGGGTGTTCAGAGGTTTTTTATGAATAAAATAAGTGAATTCTTTGGTTTGTTTTGCGCAAACAAAACGCTTGATTTTTCAAGCGCGGCAAAATCCCAACTATGTCCATATACTCATAAAATATGTACCAAAATGAGAAAATCCAATCCTAATATTAAGATTGGAACGTGTACTGTCAAGTATCAAGAAAATGATGTTATTATATGTCCATTCCGCTTGCTTGAATATAATCAGATTTTTATTGATTGTTTACACCTTTTAACAATGCACGAACCGGGCAATGAACTGTATTTAATTCCAGAGGTACAAATTCCTGGTGGAAATGTAGATTATTTTTTGGTGTCAGCCAAAGATAAAAAAGTTAAGGATTTCATAGGAATAGAATTACAAACTATGGATACAACAGGTACTGTATGGCCTGAAAGACAACGTTTTATACATTCATTAGGAATGGATGTTGAGCAATCAGATATTGACAACAAAAAGCCATTTGGAATGAATTGGAAAATGACATTAAAAACCATTTTGATACAGATGCATCATAAAAGTGAAACTTTTGAACATTTGAACAAACATTTAGTATTGATAATACAAAATCCTTTGTTTGAGCATATGAAAAGCGATTTCAATTTTGGTGGCATAGAAGGCGTTAGATTGGGCGACCCGATACATATTCATTCGTATGATTTGGTAGAAGGCAATGGAAAGCTAAACTTATCTCTCAGTAACAGAGTAAGTACCGATTCTGCAGGTATTGCTACTTGTCTTGGATTGAATGCTGAACGTAAAGTAGAGCTTCAAGACTTAATTAAACTACTTGAGCCGAAACTTACCGAAACTAACAGGCTAAAAATCCTTGGCTAATATACTGTCTAAAAGTTCGATTTAGCTTTATATTGGCTCACCAGCAATAAAAAAGAGAGTCGCATCGCGATTCTCTTTTTTTGCTAATTTCTCTATACGAATCGAACTGTGCGCCTTTTCGCATGCGGAAAGGTTGCCATAGCGTGCGCAAGTGCAGACGAAAGCAAAGCATTGATTTTGCGCACGCTTCAGGGTCACCAGAATCCATTTTTATAGAATTTTTGCTTCTTTTCTTTTTATTGCTGTTCAGGTATCTCCGCTTCGGTCGTTTTCTGTGCGTGTTGGATCACCTGAAAATCGGGGCGTGCCTGCATGACGGCGGTGGAGATCAATGCGGTCTGCTTCTCCGAAAAGATCAATCGTGCGTCGAATTGTGACGTGAAGTACGCGCATCGCGCGAGGATCGCGTCGGCGGTGGGGGAGTATCCCGTGTCGTCGAGATCTGTGCTGTCGCACTCCTCTGCGGTCAAGTCTATAGCGAGAAAATCGCAGGCGTCAAAGAGCTTTGCCAACAGTTCCCAATTGCTTGTGTCGGCAGCGACCGACAAGGGGATCGCAATTCCGATCGGTGCGCTCGCGGTAGCAAATTGCACCGTTTTTACATAGTCTATGATCGCCTCGGTGTTCTCCTGCACCAGCGGAAGACCGCACAGAAGGATCTCGCTCCCGCCCGCGTGCAGAAATTCGCGCATGACCGCACTCTCGACGGTAGCAACTGCGTAGCGTGCGTCGGGCGTTTCCTGCTCGAACGCCTGCGGATAGAACACGCCGCTGACATACGGTACGAACGCGCTGACCTCGCCGAGCGTTTCCTGCAGATCGATCTTCTCGGTCGCGGCAAGACGTAGCTGTTCGGTTACGTCCGACGTATAAAGGATGGTGCCGTCGGGGGTGTTCATAGAAATCGAGATCGACGTCATGCCGAATGCGTCCTCGGCGTTCTTGCCCAAGGTGAAGGGGTAGGCGTTGAGGTCGCGCACGTTGGTGGTGCGCGGTGGCTCCTTGTCGGTCGCGGTGGTCTCCTCTCCCTGTGTCAGGCTTTGGTAGGTCTCGTCGTCAAGCAGACCGCGGAGCAGATTTCCAACGATCAGGGTCAAGAGGATCGCCGCCACAAGACAGATGCCGATGATCGCGACGGGATGCAGTCGCATGCCTCGTGTGTGCCTGTGGTGAAAGCGTTTTCCAAGCATGGCGGCTCCTTACTCGATCTTGAGGAGATCGATCGTTTTTCCGTACTCGTTCAGCTCGATTCGCAGATCGGCTTTGTAGGTATCTACGGTCGATTCCACGCAAGCCCACTGGTAGGACTTGAGCAATGCGGGGATCTTGGCGAGCAGGGTAGGGGTATCATAGGCAATACGCACCATGACGTAGTAGCCGTCGCCCGTGTCAATGACCTCACTGACGTCGCCATCCTCTGCAAGCGCGAACGCCGCCGATTCCAGCACCTCGGTGTACACACCGCGCACCACAAAGTAGGGTGTGATGTTTTGCAGATCCTCGTTGGCGGCTGTCCCGATCAGCTCAGAGATATCGGTGCCGCCAAGGAGCTGGTCGCGCACGCTCTCTGCCTTTGCGCGGTTGGCTTCCTTGTCCTCGCCCGCGTCGTTACTGACGTAGATGTGTTGAACGTATACGCAGTTGCCGTCCTCAAGCCAGGTCATAAATTCGTTACTGTCATTTTCGATCAAGCCGAGGTCGTCGGTCAGTACGTAGTACAGCTCGTTCTCAAGCTGTGCCACCGTCAGGGTGAACCGTAGAAAATGCTCGGTCATGTAGGTGCTTTTCAGCTCCTTCTCAAATCCGTCCTCACCGCCGCAGGCTTCGATCGCTTCGTCGATCAGCTCGTCTACGGATGCCTTGATCGAATCGTTCTTCATGTCCTCTGCGGGATTTCCGCCGTGATTTGCGCAGGCGACCAGAACCGCGTAATTGTTGAGCATCACACGCCATACCGTCTCCTCCAGCTCGGCGCGGTATTTCTCGGCAGTCTCGGGGTTGTCCCAAATTCCCTCGCCGTAGGTGCTTTCCATCAGGTCCTTGTAGGTCAGGGTAATGTAGCGCAGCTCCTCGTATAGCACGTCGTAGCCCGCGCAGGTCCCGATCACCTTTTCCATTTTTCTCTTTTCTGCAGAGCATCCCGCAAGCGATGCGCACAAAAGCGTAAGCGAGAGGATCATGCAGAGGATTCGAAGCGTTTTTTTCATCATTTTGCTCCTTTAACAGTCGATATTATAATCATTATACAAGATACTTGTGTCTTTTTTATGAATATGAAGAAAAAAGACGACGAAATTTTCAAAAAGGTATTTTCAAACCGCGATTTTTATGATAAAATATAGGTAGATCTACCGATCCGAAGGGAGTTGACGTTATTTGAAGGAGATTCACACCATACCACTTGCCAAGCTGGTGCAGGATCACCACCTTGAGGTTGTGGTAAGCCCCGACAATTTTGAAGAAATTCTGATCTCCACACCGGAGGTCAACCGTCCGGGTCTTGCTCTGGCGGGCTTTTACGAGATCTTTGAGAACGAGCGGATTCAGCTGATCGGAAAAGCCGAGACGCACTATCTGCAGTCGCTTGAGCCAAGCACAAAGAGACTCATGCTCCAAAAATTTGTGGATGCCAAGCCGGTTGCCATTATCTATACCTCGGACATTCCTGCGGACGACATCGTGATCGAGCACGCGCGATTGCGTCAGGTCCCCGTTCTGCGTACCAAGGTCAAGACCAGCCCCATGATGGCGGCATTGATCGCATCGCTCAACAACTATCTCGCACCGCGCATTACGCGTCACGGAGGACTTGTAGAGGTCTACGGCGAGGGTATGCTTCTCTTGGGGGACAGCGGGATCGGTAAAAGCGAGACCGCGATCGAGCTGGTCAAGAGAGGACATCGTCTGATCGCCGACGACGCCGTGGAGATCAAGCGCGTCTCCGACCGTACTCTTTTGGGCTCCGCGCCTGAGATCATACGCCACTACATTGAGCTGCGTGGCATTGGTATCGTGGACGTGCGCCGTCTGTTCGGTATCGGCGCAGTCAAGGACACCGAACGCATCGACATGGTGATTCAGCTTGAAAATTGGGTCGAGGGAAAGATGTACGACCGCATGGGAATGGACGAAGAGCGCATCACCATTCTTGGCATTGAGGTTCCGTCCATTACTATTCCCGTGCGTCCCGGACGAAACCTTGCCATTATTCTTGAGATCGCCGCTATGAATAACCGTCAGAAGAAGATGGGCTACAATACGGCGGAGGAATTCAACAAGAAGCTGATGCAGCAGATGGGAATAGATACATAAAACTTCAAAATGCGGTCGCGCGACCGCATGAAAAAATAATTTGAAATTATTTTCGCAAAAGCACTTGACAATCACTTGACTGTGTGATATAATATAAATGTGATATGGTACCAATATCCCAAAAAAACAAATTTTAAGGAGGCATTTTACAATGACAGAAATTTTGATCACAGCAGGAATCGTAGTAGGCATCCTATTAGCCATCTTCTTTATCGGTGGATACCTGAAGGCACCGCCTGACACGGCGTACATCATTTCGGGCCCTCGCAAAAGAAGAATCCTCATCGGTAAAGCCGGCTGGCGCATTCTCTTCTTTGAGCGCGTCGACCGTCTCTCTCTGCGCGTGATGCAGGTGGACGTAAAAACCAGTGAGGCAGTTCCTACCAACGAGTTCATCAACGTAACCGTTGACGGTGTTGCTAACATTAAGGTTTCTTCTAACCCCGAGCTGCTCGAGCGCGCATCTGAGGCGCTTCTCAACATGCGTCAGGCAGAGCTGGTGACGCTGGTGACGCAGGTGCTGGAGGGTAACATGCGTGAGATCGTGGGTTCGGTAGGACTCAAGGAAATGGTTCAGGACCGTCAGGGCGTTGCCAAGAAGATCACCGAGAACGTTGTTCCCGATATGGAAAAGCTGGGTATTGAGGTCGTCAACTTCAACATTCAGAACTTCAAGGATGCCGCAGGCACCATTGAGAACATGGGTATCGACAACGTGGAGCAGATCCGCAAGAACGCGCAGATCGCAAAGGCAAACGCACAAAGAGATATTTCGATCGCCACCGCCAACACGCAGCAGGAAGCAAACGCCGTCCGCGTTGAGGCAGAGAAGAAGATCGCCGAGCAGAATGCCGAGCTTGCCGTACAGCAGGCTGACATGAAGGTGCGCTCCGAGACCAAGCGTGCAGAGGCAGATGCCGCATACTCGATCCAACAGGAAAATCAGCGTAAGACCATTGAGATCACCCGTGCAGACGCCGACATTGCCCGCAAGGAAAAGGAAGCAGAGCTTGCCGAAAAGGAGATCGCGCTCAAGGAGCGTCAGCTCGATGCAGAAATCCGCAAGCAGGCAGACGCCTTGAAATATCAGATGGAAAAGCAGGCAGAGGCAGAGCTTGTCAAGCAGCAAAAGGAAGCGGAGGCGCAAAAATACCGCGCCATTCAGGAAGCCGAAGCCAAAAAGGCAGAGGCAGAGGCATTGCGCTACATGATGGAGCA
>JAZRIE010000140.1:0-5531 GCA_045645105.1 Eubacteriales bacterium
CGATCCGCTTGGCGCGCATATTCGAGCCGCGCACGCAGTAAACTCTGCCGCCACATTCGATCTCGCGCAGCAGATCATGGGATTCCTTGCCGCAGCCAACAGAGGTCAGGAGAGAAGCAAGCACAAGCAGGATCAGTAAAAATCTTTTTTTCATAAAAAATCCTTTCGGTCGTCGTTTTTTATATTTTATCACATCTTGCGTCTTTTTTCAACCGATTTTAAAAAAAATTGGAATTTACAAAAAAAACTTGACCTGCAAGCGAGAATGTGCTATAATTTAGACGTGTTCTTACTGAAAAACGAGCAGGGGAGGTGGATTATGAAGATCTATAAGACCGAGGACATGATCGAGCACGGAAAAAGCCTGCATATCTTTCGCGGAAGATCGCCGGTTCGGATCGAGCCGACGCATGCGCACGAATTTATAGAGATCATCTACGTTTGCGATGGGGAAGCCGAGCAGTGCGTGGACGGTAGCTCCTATCGTGTCCGCCACGGTGACATGATCTTCCTCAATTACGGTTGTACACACTCCTTTACACCGTCGGACAATTATTCCTATATCAATATCTGCTTTTCTCCCGAGACCGTGGGAGATGCGATCATTTCGCGAGACAATGCCTTTTCGGTGCTTTCCCTGACCTCATTTCACGAAATGTGCGTCGAATCCAACGGTGGAAAGATCTCGTTCTTTGGTGGGGAGAGAAAGGAAATTGAGGATATTCTTGCGGCGATGCTGAGGGAGTATGCCGAGAGAAATAAGTCGTGGAGCGGTGTGATGGAATGTTACCTGAATATTTTGATCACCAAAATGCTCCGAAAGGTCGAGACGGGAATCGGAGAACGCGAGATTGGTGAGATGTGGCGAAAGCTTTCCGAATATATTGAAGCCAATCCCGATGCCGAGCTGACACTGTCAGCCCTTGCGCAAAAATGCTTTTACAACCCCTCCTATTTCAGCAGAGCGTTCAAGGAAAGATTTAAGATGTCGCCCGTGGAATACGTCACAAGAAAACGTTTGAACCATGCGCTGAAGCTGCTGTCTGAGACCGAGCTTTCGGTAGATGAGATCGGAGAGCAATCGGGCTTTTCGGATCGGAGCAATTTTTATCGCGCCTTTTCCAAATACGTTGGCGGGAAGCCAACGGATTACAGGCAAAAGTAAAAAAAATATTTGTTTATAAGTCAAAATAAAAGGTTGTGAGGAAAGACGCTCGTGCGTCCTTCCTCACAACCTTTTTCAGCTTCGTCTGTAAGCCGGGTTCTGTCTTGAACGGTCATCAATCTGCGCGCTCCGTCACCGGAAACGCTTCAAGGGGAGATCCCTTGTGCCACCCCAAGCATATGTCGGACCAACGCTTGATGGGGTGTTGCTTCGGATAGGGTTTACAGCGGATCTACGTTACCGTAGAAACGGGTGAGCTCTTACCTCGCCTTTCCATCCTTACCGCTTGCGCGGCGGTTTATTTCTGTTGCACTTTCCCGACGGTTACCCGTGGCTGACGTTATCAGCTATCCTGTCCTCTGAAGCCCGGACTTTCCTCACGGTAATACCTTGCGGCAACATACCGCGCGACCGTCCGGCGAAGCTGTGCTAATATTATACCGCAAAAAAAAGGATTTGTCAATCAATTTTTTGACATTCTCGACCAATTTATACATGGAATGTATCAAAGTTTCGACATTTTCATTCTTGCAACTTGACAGCTTTCTATGGTATACTATTGGCGCAAAAATGAATTGATGGAGGTTCATATGAAGGAAATTATCAAAAAGTATGCAAAGCGTTATTTTATTGACGCGATGGGCGCAATGGCGCTTGGTCTCTTTGCCTCGCTCCTGATCGGTACGATCTTTAACGCGCTGGGAATGATCCCGGGACTGTCGATCTTGTCCACGATCGGAAAGGGCGCGCAGGGCGTTGCGGGACCCGCTATGGCGGTCGCGATCGCTTTTTCTCTCAAGGCGCATCCGCTCGTGATCTATACCTGCGCGGCGGTCGGCGCGTTAGCAAATTCCAACGGCGGCGCGGGAGGTCCCTTGGCGGTTCTGATCATCGTGATCATTGCCGCAGAGGTCGGTATGCTGGTTTCCAAGAAGACGAAGGTTGATATTCTCGTTACCCCCTTTGTCACGCTTTTGGTGGGCGGATTACTCAGCGTGTGGTGCGCACCCTACATCGGAAGATTGGTCGGCGTGATCAGTGATATCATCGCATTTGCCATGACGCAACAGCCCTTCGTGATGGGTGTGCTTGTTTCGGTGGTCGTAGGAATTGCCCTGACGCTTCCGATCAGCAGCGCGGCGATCTGTGCGGCCCTTGGTCTCTCTGCACTTTCGCCTGCGGCGGTTGCCAATCCTGCACTCGCGCAGGGACTTGCAATGGCTGGCGGTGCCGCCGTTGCGGGCTGTTGTGCGCAGATGGTTGGCTTTGCCGTGATGAGCTTCAAGGAGAACAAATGGGGCGGACTCGTATCCCAAGGCATCGGTACGAGTATGCTGCAAATGCCCAACATCATTCACAATCCGCGTATCTGGATCCCCACGATCCTGGCGTCTGCGATCACGGGACCGCTTGCAACCTGCGTCTTTGGCATGCAGATGTACGGCGAGGCGATCAATTCGGGCATGGGAACCTGCGGTCTTCTCGGACCCATCGGTATTATTCTCGGTTGGTATGGTGGCTCGTATCCCACAAGTGTTGGCGCGATGGATTGGGTCGGTCTTGTGCTGATCTGCTTCGTGCTTCCCGCGGTTCTTGCGCTTACGTTCTCCGAGATCCTCTATAAGATCAAGTGGATCAAGGCGGGCGATCTGACGCTTGACCAATAATCATATAAAAGCACCTGCGTCTCTGTTTTTTTTAGGGAGATGCAGGTGTTTTTTTGGAGGAGTTCGTTGGACGAATTTTGCATATTGATTGACAAAAGTTGCTACGATTAATTGCAGGGGTTGAAAATATTTTTCATAATGTTATAATAAGGTCAAATTGGAATATCGAAGGTGATATATATATGTGGAAAGCAAAACAAATTGATGCAACGAAAGGGGAACTCTTACCCCAGATCATACGTTATACGATACCGTTGATCTTGGGAGCACTGATTCAGGTCCTCTTTAACGCCGTTGACATCGTTGTGCTTGGAAATATGGCAGATTCCACCTCGGTGGCATCGGTTGGTGCCACCACCACGATCATTTATCTGGTTGTGAATACCTTTATCGGGCTTGCCGGTGGTTCCAAGATCATTCTTGCGCGAAAGATCGGGGCAGGGGATCGAGAAGGTGTTGAGCAGACCGTTCACACATCCCTGATTACAGCATTGGGACTTGGGATTATCATTACGATCGTCGGCGTTAGTCTGTCGAAGTGGTTTTTGACCGTGACCAACTGTCCTAGCGAATGCTTTGAGGGGGCAGCACTTTATATGCGGATCTATATGCTTGCCGCGCCTGCAATCCTTGTTTATAACGTCGGCGCCGCGATCCTGAATGCCGACGGTGATACCCAGCGACCAATGTACTACATCATCGCGGCAGGATTTTTGAACGTGGTCATGAACGTGATCCTGTGCTTGATCCTTTCGAAAAAGGTTGCGGCGGTAGCGGTTGCAACGTTGGCGGCTCAATATCTCGGCGCTTTTTTGGTGATCCGCCGTCTTTGTGTCAAGGACGGAATTACCAAGCTGATCCTGACGCGTATGCGTTGGCATGCCGCATCGTTTTTGATGATCATGCGCTTTGGATTGCCGTTGGCTCTGAACAACGCTCTGTTTCCGATCGCCAATCTCCAGATTCAGACTGCGGTCAATTCATTTGGCGTCTCTGCGGTTGCGGGAGGAAGTGCCGCTACGACGGTGGAGGGTATTTCCAATTCCTTTTATCTGTCCTTCGGCACAACGGCATCAACCTTTATTGGTCAGAACCTTGGCGCAAGGCAGCATGATCGCGTGAAGAAATCTCTTTGGATGACCTTGGCGATCGGAACGGCTGTAGGACTCGTTATGGGGGTGGGCTTTTATCTCTCGGGCAGATTTTGGTTGGGATTTATCCTGACCGATGACCTTGTCGCAGTGGAGTATGCGCTGATCAAAATGCGCTACATTACACTTTTTGCAGTGGTTTCGTCTGCCAACAATATTTTGACGCAGGTCATACAAGCCTTCGGCTACCCGATGATCGCGTCGCTGAATTCTATCATATTCGTGTTTGGCTTCCGAATGATCTGGATGCTGTTCATCTATCCGCGGCATGAAGACTTTCATTGGCTTATGGCATGCTTTACCGTGTCGTGGTGCTTGATGCTTTTGTGCTACTCGGTCATGACGTCGATCATATACAAGCGATATCAAAAGGGAAAATACAAGAGAATATAAAAAAGAACGAGGCTCGATGTTTGGAGTCTCGTTCTTTTTCTGTTGCTACCGTTTATTAGTCGGTAACGAAGGGCAGAAGTGCCATATTACGTGCGCGCTTGATTGCGGTGTTAACTGCACGCTGATGAACTGCGCAGGTACCGGAAATTCTTCTGGGAAGAATCTTGCCGCGCTCGCTGATAAACTTGCGGAGCTTTGCGCTGTCCTTATAGTCAATATAAGCTACCTTGTCTGCGCAGAAAATGCAAACCTTTTTTCTTCTGCGATTTGCGTTCGCGGGACGAGCCGGACGAACGACTGCTTCGGTTTTGGTCGTATCCATCTTATGAAATCCTCCTATTCAAATTCGTTGCCTTTAAAAGGGCAGATCGTCGTCGGTCTTCAGCTCCTCAAACTTCGGCGCGCTTGCCGGAGAGGAGGAATAGGACGGCGCGTTGTAAGAATCGGTGAACTGTCCTCCGACAGCACCGCCTTCATTTTTGCTGTCTACAAACATTGCTTCGTCTGCAACAACCTCGGTGGCGTAACGCTTTTGACCCTGTTGATCCTGCCAACTTCTGGTTTGGATAGAGCCGGTGATGCAAAGAGCCGAGCCCTTGTGGAAATAACGTGCAATAAACTCTGCCGTTTGTCTCCATGCCACCACGCTGATAAAATCAGCCTGTTGTGCCTGTGCTCCGTCAGCCGTCTTGGATTGGAAACGGCGGTTTACCGCAAGAGTGAAGGAAACGACCGCGATACCGCTGGTGGTCTGCTTCAGCTCGGGATCTGCCGTCAGTCTTCCGCAAAGAACGACCTTGTTAAGATTCAAGCTGGACATCTGAAAACGCCTCCTTTTTTTCAAAATGTGGGGTAGAGCGGAATTACTCTGCGTCGGTTGCAGGAGCTTCTTCGGCAACTGCTTCTTCTGCAGGCGCTTCGGTAACAGCGGTAGCTGCGTCGCAATCCATGCGAATGACCATTGCACGAAGAACAGATTCGTCAATGTTCATCAAACGCTGCAGCTCTGCAGGAAAATCACCCGCACACTTGAAGGTTACAACGGTGTAGTAGCCGTCGTTCATATCCTCGATCGGATAAGCAAAACGACGCTTGCCCCACTCGTCGATCTTCACGTCTTCCGCGTTGGAAGAGATCAGACCCGTGAACTTGTTC
>JAZRIE010000141.1:0-2234 GCA_045645105.1 Eubacteriales bacterium
CTCTGCCGTATTCTTGACCGCATGGGAGTGTACCACGTCGAGAAGCACAGCGATCCCCATGGAATGCGCCGTATCGATCAGCTCCTTTAGCTCGTTGGGCGTTCCGTAGCGCGAGCATGGTGCAAAAAAGGACGACACCTGATAGCCAAAAGAACCGTAATAGGGATGCTCCATGATCGCCATGATCTGAATGGTATTATAGCCGAGATCACGGACACGCGGCAGGACGTTCTCGCAAAACTCGCGATAAGTTCCGATCCCCTCCTTTTCCTGCGCCATACCGATATGGCACTCGTAGATATACAGCTCGCGCTTGGGAGCAAAGGTCTTTTTCTTCCATTTGTAGGTTGGCTCGTCCACGATCACGCCGCACCACGCGTGCGTGACGGGATCCTGCTCCACGCGGCGGATATAGAGCGGTATACGCTCGAGGAGTGTTCCGTTATGACGAACGACGACCTTGACGTGACAGCCGTGGTACAACGCGTCCGTCCCCTCCAGAAAGATCTCGAAGATGCCGTTTCCAAGCGGTGTCATCCGATGCTCTGTCAGGTTCCAACCGTTCATGTCACCCGTCAAGTAAAGCTCCTCGGCGGCGGGCGCCCACTCGCGGTAAAACCAGCCGTTTTCGGTCTTGTGAAAGCCGAAATAGTTGTGTCCGTTTGCAAAATCACGCAGAGAACCACCAACACCCACAAGCTCCCGCTTTTTTTCGGCGTAGTTTCTCATGCGTTGCTCGATATCCTTTTCATACGGCAACAGATAGCTGTCGTATTCAAAAATGCGGTATTTCATAGCGTTCCTCCCGTGTATTAGCGTTTTTGCTCAATCATCAGCACTTTCAATTATAGTATAACACAAACCTATCCTTTTTTCAACAGAAAAATAAAATCATCTTTCGACAAAAAGAAAAGGGAACCTTAAAGGGTTCCCTCTTCTCCGATCAGTTTTTTGATACGGTCCTTGAGTTGTGCCTGCTTTTCGCGATGCAGCATTAATAACTCGTTCAGTTCTCCAAGCATTGGGGAAATCATGCTTCCCAATTTTTTCATGGACGAAATCTTACAGCTTCCAAGATCGATCTGCATCAGGGCATCCCAAAAACGCGTCTGCTGAATTCCCATTATTTTTCTTCGTTCGTTTTCTTCCCTGCGCAGCTCATATTCCTCCAAGGAGTATCCTTTACGATAATATGCTTCCTTTTCACGCATTGCTTCTGCCACGTGTTCGGACAGTTTGATTGCTTTTTTTCCTTCTTCGATAGCCAAAAGGATTTTCTCCTCTTGCTCCGTATGTGTCATAAATTCCTGTTCCAAACGCAAAAATTCTCGTTTGACATCAGGGGAAAGACTATCCAGCCGAGACCTGACCGACGCAAGCAACGCGTCAAACTCCTGTTTTTCCTCTTTTTGACTTCTGCGAAATTGGCGCAACGCGTACTCCGCGCGGTTCAATGCCTTTCGCGCCGCGTCAAGCTCTGCCACCACGGCTTCATACTGCGACTTGGCTTCGTCCAATTCGTCGTATTCCTGATCCAATTTCTCGTTCTTTTTTCCGATCAGGGTGTAAAATGCCGACTTCAGCGTTTTGCCCTCCAATTCGTCCACGTCGCTCTGCTCGTAGGCAAGGCACTCCTTCAGGCGTTTTTCCTCGCCCTCCAAAAATACGATCCTTTCCTGCAGATCAACAATGCTTTTCTCAAGCTCCTTTTCGCGGTCGATTGCAAAAACCGTTTCGTTTTGCTTCATCATAAACTCCTTCTAAAAGCTCGCAGGGAGACGGTTTGACGCGTCCCCCTGCACTTTTTTCAGTCAATTACGGTGATCCAACCGTCGGGAGCGGGGATCGTACCCATCTGAATACCGCGCAAAGTATCGTACAGCTTTTTGGTCACGGGTCCCATGTCGGTCATTCCCGATGGGAACGCGATCTCCTTGCCATGGTCTACGATCTTTCCTACGGGCGAGATCACGGCGGCAGTACCGCACAGACCGCACTCGGAGAACTCACCAAGCTCGGATACGGCTACGGGACGCTCCTCTACTTCAAGTCCCAGATATTCCGCCGCCACGTGCATGAGAGAACGGCGCGTGATCGAGGGCAGAATGGTGGACGACTTGGGCGTTACCACCTCACCGTCCTTGGTGACGAACAGAATATTCGCACCGCCCGTCTCCTCGATATAGGTGCGGGTCGCCGAATCGAGATAGATATTTTCGTCAAAGCCTTGCTCA
>JAZRIE010000142.1:0-6318 GCA_045645105.1 Eubacteriales bacterium
GCGTCGCGGATCGGTCGATCGTTTCCAAGCGACACCGCCACAGTCGAAAAGCATTTGCTGACGAGCCACACGCCCAAAAAGATCTCAACCATGACCGCCACACCGCAGATAAGCCCCGCCAAAAGGCTTCCCGCAAAGAAGACAGCCCCCACGGTGCAGGTCAGGCTCACGGCAAGCACGATCAACCCAAATCTCCAAAACGCGCCCCACGAAAGCGCAAGTGCGCGGCGGTAGCACCTCGACGAGGAAAATGGGGCGAACAGATCGGCAAGCACGGGGCTATGCCCCGCCTCGACGTCTCCCGCAAGACCGAGCAGACCGATCAGAAGCGGCAGCGTGAACAGCCATGTGAGAAGCGAGAGCAGAACGGCGAGCAGGACGATCAGTATGATCGAAAGCCACAGATAAGACGGTTCGTAGATCAAAAAGCCAAACAAGACCATATAGGTGTCGCAGAAAAACGAATAGAGCAGCACCACAAGAAGGGAAAGCAAAATGGCTTCGATCAGCAACAGACGGTTGCCGCGAAGACTCAGGATCTGCCCTGCCTCGCGATATGCGCGCACAAATTCGGACGTTGCGTGTTTGTCTTTCATTCCAAAAACCTCCTCTCTGCGGTCACCTCCTTTTATTATACCAAATCTTACGCGATTTTACAATAGCTTTTTGAATTTTTTCCCAAGTTTCGGTCAATAATTCCCCTAAAAGAACGATAAAATGAAAAGAAGAAAGGACACCCCACCCATGAAGCTGATCCCCAACACCTACAATCCCTATCAAAAGCACGCAGAAGCTCTGTTCGTCCTCTTGTTCGGCGGCGTGACCTACTATGGAATCGAAACGCTTGGTCGCGGCTGGTCGCATTGGAGCATGGCGATCTGCGGCGCGATCTGTTTTTTCTTCCTATACCGTCTCAACGAGCGCTACCCGCGCGTCTCGCTCCCCTTTCGCGCACTTGCGGGGGCAATATTCATCACGGTGACCGAGCTTTTGGCAGGGTGTCTTCTCAACCTTGGCATGGGTCTTGAGATCTGGGACTACAGCGGGCTTCCTTATCATTTTTTGGGACAGATCTGCCTTCCCTACAGTATCCTTTGGTTTTTGCTCTGCTTCCCTTCGGCACTCATTTGCCGCCTGATCCGCCGCGTGGTGTTCCTGCGCAATGACTGACCGACAAAAAGCGGTGGGTGAGGATCTCGCCGAGCAAATCAAAAAAGAATCCGCGAGAAACCGAACGATGGTCTCCCACAGATTCTTTTTCGGGTTTGTCTACGACGCGTTGTCACACACGCCGCTCTTTGCGCATTGGCAAGCGTTTTTGTCTCTGTTGCGCCGTTTTCGCGCCGTGGCGTTCCTGCTACGTATCCTTGGCATGATCCTTGCGATCGTTGAGACGGGAACGCTGGTACTGCTCACCACGGCGGTCTTTTTGGTCATTCTTCCGCTTGCCGTAGCCCTCATTGTCGGAATTATGATCACCGCGCTTTTGGAATCGCGCCGCACCAACCGACAGCTTTCGCGGTGGCTGAATGGGAAACGGATCTACGTGCTATTCCTATCAACACGCGAAAATGCTTTTTTGGAGCAGAACGCAGGTCGCCTTTCCGAGGAAGACGGCACCGCCGTAATCGTGGTTTCTCCCTATCTCGTCTCGCCGCGAGGATTGCGCAACGGTCGCTTTTACTGTACGGCGCGACGCGAAGCCGACGCCGTTTATCTGATCCGACGCTATTATTATTTCAGCTTCCGAAAGCACGTGCTTCACGGAAAGGCGGTGGCGTATCTGTACTGATGCGCCACCGCCTGATTGTTGTTTGCTTTTTGGGGTTGCCAAACGCAATCCTTTATTTCAGCTCGCCAAGGTCATACGGCGTGGTCTGGTAGACGAAATAGTTGAGCCAATTGGAATACAAGAGGTTTGCCGAGGAGCGCCAGGTTGCGGGCGGCTCTCGCGTGGGGTCGTCGTCGGGGAAATAATTGAACGGAATTTCGATCGGCTTCCCTGCCTCCACGTCACGAACGTACTCGCGGCGCAAGGTGTCGGCATCGTATTCGGGGTGTCCCGTGATAAAGATCTGACGACCGTTGGGTGTGGAGAGCGCAAAAACCCCCGCCTGCTGTGACGACGCCAATATCTTGAGCGTGGGAACCTTCTCCAGATCTGCGCGATCGACCGTGGTGTGACGCGAGTGCGGAACGTAAAAAACGTCGTCAAAGCCGCGGAACAGCATCGACCGCTTATAGTCGGCAATATGCGGAAAAACGCCGAATAGCTTACTGTCAAGCGTGTGCTTCCGTATTCCGAAATGATAATACAGTCCCGCCTGCGCGCCCCAACAGATGTGGAAGGTGCTGTGAACGTGCGTCAGACTCCACTCCATGATCTCGCAAAGCTCACCCCAATATTCGACCTCCTCAAACTCCATCAGCTCCACGGGTGCGCCCGTGATCACCATGCCGTCAAAGCTTTGATCCTTGATCTCGTCAAAGGTGTGGTAAAACGCCAGAAGATGCTCCTCCGACGTATTCTTCGAGCGGTGCGACGTGGTATGCATCAGCGTCAGCTCCACCTGCAAGGGCGTGTTGCCGAGCAGTCGTGAAAACTGCGTCTCGGTCACCACCTTCGTCGGCATCAGGTTGAGCAGTAGGATCCGCAACGGTCGGATGTCCTGCATCCCCGCGCGTGTCTCGGTCATGACGAATATATTCTCCTCGGCAAGCGTCTTCGCCGCAGGCAGCTCGTTCGGTATCTTGATCGGCATCTTCTTTTTTCCTCCTTTTTTTCGTGGGGATGCGGTTTTTCTTGGGGAACTTTTTGGAAGAAAAGTAAACATGGCAAGCCATGTTGTCAGCGGCAAAGCCGCTGCGTTCCCCAACCCCCTCAAAAACTTTTAAAGCATTTATCGGATAGACTAATCGGGATCGTTCCTGCCCCTTTCGTTTATTGGGGGCAATATTGGGGACGTTTGCGGACAGACCGCTGGGTACTCCCGCAAGAATACATGGGCCACCGAGACCCTGCATTCTCCAAAAATGTTGTTTCAAAAAAGGATACAACGTTCACCTTCGCGAAGCGAAATTTCACGCAGGGGAACCTTCTATTATTCATTCAATCGCTTCGAGTGCCTGCGCGAGGTCTGCGATGAGATCGTCGGCGTTTTCAAGACCGCAGGACAGACGCACGAGATCTCCCGACACGCCCGCGGCGATCAGCTCCTCGTCGTTCATCTGACGGTGAGTCGCGCTTGCGGGGTGCAGACAGCAGGTACGCGCGTCGGCAACGTGCGTCTCGATCGCGGCAAGCTTCAAATGCTTCATAAACTGCTCTGCCGCGCGGCGTCCGCCCTTCACGCCAAAGCTGACTACGCCGCAGGTCCCCTTGGGCATGTACTTCTGCGCGAGCGCGTAATAGGGGCTGGACTGAAGACCCGCGTAGGTCACCCACGTGATCTTCTCATGCGCTTCGAGATACCTTGCTACCGCCAACGCGTTTGCGCAGTGACGCTCCATACGCACGTGCAGGCTTTCCAGTCCGAGATTGAGATAAAATGCGCTCTGCGGTGCGGGAGTCGATCCAAAGTCGCGCATCAGCTGTGCGGTCGCCTTATAGATAAACGCGCCCTCCTTGCCGAATTTCTCGGCGTAGACGATGCCGTGATAGCTTTCGTCGGGCGTGCAGAGTCCGGGGAATTTCTCGGCGTGTGCGAGCCAATCGAACTTACCCGAATCGACGATACACCCGCCCACAGCCGCGCCGTGACCGTCCATATACTTGGTGGTGGAGTGCGTGACGATGTCGGCTCCCCACTCGAAGGGACGGCAGTTGACGGGCGTTGCGAAGGTGTTATCGATGATCAGCGGAACGCCGTGCGCGTGCGCGGCATTCGCGAATTTTTCAATGTCAAGCACCGTGAGCGCGGGGTTTGCGATGGTCTCACCGAACACCGCCTTGGTATTCGGACGGAACGCCGCCGCAAGCTCCTCCTCGGTACAATCGGGCGAGACGAAGGTAAAGTCGATGCCCATTTTTTTCATAGTGACGGCAAAAAGGTTATACGTGCCTCCGTAGATGGTGGACGACGACACCACGTGATCACCGCAATTGGCAATATTGAAGACGGTATAGAAGTTTGCCGCCTGACCCGACGAGGTCAGCATTGCCGCGCTTCCCCCCTCCAGCTCGCAGATCTTTGCGGCGACGGTGTCGCAGGTGGGATTTTGCAGGCGCGAGTAGAAGTAGCCGGACGCCTCCAGATCAAACAGCTTGCCCATGTCCTCGCTCGTCTCGTAGCGGAAGGTGGTGCTTTGCACGATCGGGATCTGTCTCGGCTCTCCGTTTCCGGGGCGGTAACCGCCCTGCACGCATTTGGTTTCGATCTTATAATTGTTGTTACTCATTTTTTCAGTCTCCTATCCGATAATTAAAGCAGCTCTGCAAGCTCAAGGATCAGTCGCTCGGTCTTTTCCCAGCCAAGGCAGGGGTCGGTGATCGACTTTCCCCAGACCTCGTCGGGACCGATCCTCTGACATCCGTCCTCGATATAGCTTTCGATCATAAAGCCCTTGACAAGTCGCCTGATCGCCTCGGAGCTGCGGCAGCTTGCCAGCACCTCCTTGACGATCCTCGGCTGCTCATCGTATCGCTTGCCCGAGTTTGCGTGGTTGGTATCAATGATCACGGCGGGGTTGGAAAGTCCGCTTTTTTGGTAGCTCTCGCAAAGACCGATCAGATCCTCGTAGTGATAATTGGGGAGCGACTGCCCCTGCGCATTGACGTATCCGCGCAGAATGGCGTGTGCGTAAGGGTTGCCCGTGCTTTTGACCTCCCAGCCGCGATAGAGGAACATATGCGAATGCTGTGCGGCGGTGATCGAGTTCATCATGACCGAAAGATCACCACCCGTGGGGTTCTTCATGCCGACGGGGATCTCAAGTCCGCTTGCGGTCAGGCGGTGCTGTTGATCCTCCACCGAGCGCGCGCCCACGGCAACGTAGGTCAGAATGTCGGAAAGATAGCGGTGATTTTCGGGATAAAGCATTTCGTCGGCACAACCAAAGCCGGTCTCGGAAATGGCACGCATATGCAGCGTTCGAATAGCAACAATGCCCTTGAGCAGGTCGGGCTCGGCATTGGGGTCGGGCTGATGTAGCATGCCCTTGTAGCCGTCGCCCACGGTGCGGGGCTTGTTGGTGTAGATGCGCGGCACGATCATGATCTTTTCTGCGACCTTTTCCTGCACGCCGCGCAGGCGGTAGATATAATCGATTACCGAATCCTCGTGGTCTGCCGAGCAGGGACCGATGACAAGCACTATGCGGTCGTCCTCGCCGGAAAGAATCCTTTGCAGCTCGCCGACGCAACGGTCACGCCGCGCGACAAGCTCTGCCGTCATGGGAAACTGCTCCTTGATGTCCTTGGGGATCGGTAGCTTGCGGTAAAAATTCATACTCATGGAACTCTATTTCCTTTCAAAGATTTGGGGTTTCGTTTTTGGGGGTAGGTTTATCAAAAAGGGCTCGTCGCGCGGTTGAGGTACGCATCATCTCACGCATACCGTCGCGGTCGCCTTCTTCAAGCATTTTTCGCAACCGCGTAAATTCTTTTTCAAACAGATCCATCTGCCGCAAAAGCGGCTCGCGGTTGAGTAAGAACAGCTCGGACCACATTTCATCGTTGATCTTGGCAATACGCGTCAGGTCTCGGAAGGAGTCGCCCGTATATTTTTCAAGCGAGGGCGACGCGTTGCAGGTCATAAGTGACACGGCAATGCAGTGGGTGAGCTGAGAGAGGAAGGCGATCATTTCGTCGTGCTCCTCGGGAGAAAGCTCGGTGATGCGGGCAAAGCCCAACAGACGCCCAAGCTCGCGGCAGACCGCGATCGCCTCGGGAGTGTTTTTTTCGGTGGGAGTGACGATATAATTCGCGCCCAGAAAGACCTTATCATCGCTGTACTCCACGCCGCTCCGCTCTCGCCCCGCCATGGGGTGCGCGGAAATAAATTCGACGTCCTCGCGAAGCATATCCTGCACGGTCTCGACAACACTTCCCTTCACGCCCGTGACGTCGGTGATCAACGCGCCCGATTTGAAAAGCGATTGGTAACGTTCGATCCACTCAAGAAAGGTATGCGGATAGAGAGCGAAAACGACGAGGTCGGCAGAGCCGACGAGGGCGGGATCGACGTGGGTAGTACCCGACGCGATCATACCGTGAGATAGCGCGTAATCGACAGTTGATTGCTCAAGCGTGATACAATGAACGGTATAGCCCTGCTTGGTAAGGGCTTGGGCGTATCCGCCGCCGATGACGCCAAGTCC
>JAZRIE010000143.1:0-3569 GCA_045645105.1 Eubacteriales bacterium
TCTGAAAATGGTGATCGCCGACGGTATGGGTTGTATTTTTGCGTTGGTGGTGGCTCGTCTGTTCAAGGTTTACTCGGGTGTCTGGCATTTTACCGTCGTTGCCGCACTTACCGCACTGGCAACCTTAGCGTCTCGTTTTGCATACCGTCAGCTGTATAAGCATCTTAACCAATCCGAGGAGAACGACAAGCACAAGATTCCCGTAGCAATCGTGGGTGCGGGACAGGTGGGCGCGCTTCTTGCCGAGGAGCTACTCTACAATAAGGGCTCTAACTACAAACCGATCTTTTTCATTGACCGAGATCCTACCAAGGTAGGCGGACGCGTGGCGGGCTTGAAGGTCTTCCGCGAGGGCGAGCATATGATCGATTTTATCCAGAACCAAGAGGTTAGCGAGATCTTTATCGCGCTGACGGGATTGGATAGTGAGGAGATCACCAAGCTCTACAATTTTTACAGTCAAACCTCCTGCAAGGTCAAGCTTTACGACACGCCCGTGCGTGACGCCGAGGATGCCGTGCAGGGAAAGCGCGGCAAGCTGCGTGAATTTCAGATCGAAGACCTTTTGTTCCGCAAATCCCTGAATATCAACAATACCGAGTCCTTCCGTTACTACGAGGGAAAGACGGTCCTGGTGACGGGTGGCGGTGGATCGATCGGTAGCGAGCTTTGCCGTCAGATCGCCAAATGCGATCCCAAGCACCTTGTGATCTTTGATATTTACGAGAATAACGCCTACGACATTCAGCAGGAGCTGATCCGTCAGTACGGAGATGCGCTCAATCTCACGGTCGAGATCGGCTCGGTGAGAGACCGCGCGCGTTTGGACTGCGTGTTCAAGACCTACCGTCCCGACGTGGTCTTCCATGCGGCGGCGCACAAGCACGTGCCCCTGATGGAGCATAGCGGATGCGAAGCCATCAAGAATAACGTCATGGGTACATATAATACTGCCGATATGGCGGAAAAATACGGCGTGCAGAAATTTATTCTGATCTCCACCGATAAGGCGGTCAACCCCACCAACATCATGGGCGCGACCAAGCGTATGTGCGAGATGATCATTCAATGCCGAACCGACAGCGAGACCAGCTTTGCGGCGGTGCGCTTTGGAAACGTGCTTGGCTCAAACGGCTCGGTGATCCCGCTCTTTAAGCGACAGATCGAAAACGGAGGACCCGTTACCATCACCGATAAGCGCATTATTCGCTATTTCATGACCATTCCCGAGGCAAGTCAGCTTGTGATCCAGGCAGGTGCTATGGCAAAGAAGGGCGAGCTGTTCGTTCTGGATATGGGTAAGCCCGTCCGTATTTACGACCTTGCGGTCAATATGATCCGTCTTTCGGGGCTTGAGCCTGACGTGGACATTCAGATCGAGGAGATCGGTCTGCGTCCGGGTGAAAAGCTTTATGAGGAGCTTCTCATCAAGACAGAGACCTTGACCAAGACCGACAACGATATGATCTTTATTGAGACCGACAGCCCGATGTCGCGAGACGAGGTTCAGCAAAAGATAAATCTTCTCAACCAAGCGGTAGAGGAGACGTTGGGCGAGATCGCGTCCCCCAAGATCAAGGCGGCGTTGCACCGTGCGGTCCCCACCTTCAAGGATCCCAAAAAGGTGAACAAGGCCGCGGAAAGATCGCAGGAAATGAAGGAAGTAAACGAACAATCTGCCGATCAGGCGGTTGGAGTATAAAGGGAACACACCCCGCGAGAGCTTTTTTGCGAGGTGTGTTTCGTTCACTGAGATAAACGAAAAAAATAAAATAATAGAAGAAAAAAATAAAAAAATTCCAAAAAACACTTGCAAAACAGAAAAAAGTGTGGTATAATACTCGTGTTGCGCAATGCGCAGATAATTTTAGGGTGGTCCGCTGCATGCTCGCATGAACACCCGATATATTCAGGAGGACTCAAAAATGAACAAACTTGAGGCTTTTACAAACGAGCAATTGAAGGCGGAGCTGCCCTTGGTCCGCATCGGTGACACCGTTCGTGTGCACAACCGCATCAAAGAGGGTAACAGAGAAAGAATTCAGATGTTTGAAGGAACCGTTATCTCCAAGCATGGCGGCGGAATCTCCGAGACCTTTACCGTAAGACGTATCTCCTACGGTGTAGGCGTGGAGAAGACCTTCCCGATCCACTCTCCGAACGTTGTAAAGGTTGACGTCGTGCGCGTTGGTAAGGTAAGACGTGCAAAGCTGTACTACCTGCGTGACAGAGTTGGTAAGGCTTCCAAGGTTAAGGAGCAGATCTGAACAGGTCCATCAAGCAAAGGGAACGCGTCCGTCGCATGACGGGCGCTTTTCTCTTTTTCGGGGGCAACAACTCGCGGCGCACGCATATAACCCTCTCCTTTTGCATAAAATGAAGCACTAACCTATGTGCGAAAGGCGGAATGTGATATGAAAAAAACGGGCTTGAGGGGAACGGTTGCCGCACTTGTGGGAGCGGCGTGTATTGCGGCGGGGGGCGTGGTGTGCGCGGCGGAGAGCGTCGAGATTCCCGTGGTGTCCTACGGTGTGAACGTGTTGGCGGCTGCGACCGACATGGCGGTGTCGGCTCCGATTGGCAACGAGGTCGTTTTCTCGTCGGACGTGTTTGCGAGAGGCATGAACCTGTCGGCGGTGGAGTATATTACAGTCAAGTCGCTCCCCGACGCGGCGGCGGGCGAGCTTTTGCTGGGCTCTACGCGCGTGGCGGCGGGGCAGACGATCTCGGCGGCAAATCTGTCGTATATGACCTTCCTGTCGGCTGTCGAGGAGCCAACGGTCGCGTCCTTCAGCTTTACCGCAAACGGTGGAGCTACGGCAATGGTCTGTCACGTCTATCTCATCGACGAGATCAATTATACGCCAACGGTCAGTGTGGCATCGGGACTGTCGCTCAATCTGTCCACGCATAAGGATATGCAGTTGTACGGCACGCTTTCGGCTTACGATCCCGACGGCGACGGACTGATTTTTGAGGTCGTCTCCTATCCCGAAAACGGTGCGCTCCGTCTGACCGACCGCACCACGGGAAGCTACGTTTACACCCCTGCGAACGGGTATGCCGGAACCGATCGTTTTTCCTACGTTGCGCGTGACAAGTACGGCAATTACAGTGCCGCGGCAACCGTCAATTTGCGGGTGTCGGCATCGGGGACGTCGATCACCTATGCCGATATGGAGGGCTCGCGCGCCTATAACGCCGCGCTGACACTGACCGAGGCGGGGGTGATGAGCGGCACGCAGGTGGGAAATCGCTATTATTTTTATCCCACGGAGACGGTCAGCCGCGTGGAGTTTTTGGTGATGGCAATGAACGCGGCGGGGATCACTGACGTGCCGGACAGTGCCACGACGGTGTTTGCCGATGATGCCGAGATCCCCGAGAGCATGAAGGGGTACGTTGCCGCGGCTTACGAAATGAAGTATATCAGCGGAACTCTCTCGGACGGCAAGCTTTGCTTTTTGCCAAACGAGGAGATCACACGCGCGCAGGCGGCGGTAATGCTTTCCAATATCGTCGGACTTTGCGACGTCCCCGTAACGCCGACCTTTGCCGATACGTCCGAG
>JAZRIE010000144.1:0-3636 GCA_045645105.1 Eubacteriales bacterium
GATCCCCGAAAGCGGAATGGTAAAGGCAATACCGTTTCCCATCAGATAGAGCTTGAGACGGCGGTTGATCGCCTTGAGGACGCGGGACTCGCAAAAGTCGGGGATCAGCGAGTAGACCACGCGCTTTTCCACCTCGTCAAGACCGAGATAGCTCATGTAATTGGATCTCGCCGTTCCGTAGCCGATGCCCGAAAAATGTAAGGACACACAGACCTCGTTGCAGGCCTCGCACAGAGCGATCTCGTCTTCTTTTTTGATGATGCACACCAAAAGCTTTGCGCGCTTTTCGGGTGCGGATGCTTTTCTTGCCATCAGAGAGTTACCTCCTTGCGTGCGCGCTCGGGTTGCTTCTTGTCCTGAAACGACGCGCTGTAATCAAGAAACGTTTCGGTTTCGGCGGTAAAGCGGCTGATCGCACGCTTTGCCTTCAGACTGTACGTAAGACCGCAGATCTGAATTGAAATGATCGGCGTGAGCGCGACGAATGCCACGCAGCCGAACGCCTGCGTCATCACGTTGCCGCCAAGCGTGGTGCAAGCACCGATCGCCATGGGAAGAACGAACGCACTCATCATCGCGCCGCTTGCCACTCCACCTGAGTCAAAAGCGATACCCGTGAAGAATTTTGGAACAAAGAATGAAAGCCCCAACGCGATCAAATAGCCGGGAATGAGGATCCAAAGGATCGAGATACCCGTAAGAATTCGGAGCATGGAAAGTCCCAACGCCGCCGACACACCCGCAGAGAGCGCCAGACGCATGGTGTGCGCCGAGATCGCGCCCGCGGTGATCTGCTCGACCTGCTTGTTTAAAACGTATACGGCAGGCTCGGCGTTTACGATAAAGTATCCGATGATCATACAAACGGGGATCAGCACGTAGCCGTCGCCAAGGCTTGCCAAGGAGTGTCCAAGCGTGATGCCTGCGGGCATAAAGCCCTCGTTCGCACCCGTCAGGAAGATGACAAGTCCCACAAACGTATAAACGATACCAACGCCCACGCGCACGAGTTGTTTTGTGCTGAATGCGCGGGTGAGGAGCTGAAACAGAGCGGCAAAGACAATGGTAGGAAGAAGGGCAACGCCTACGTCCATGGCGTGATCGGCAAAGCCGTGCAGATAGTGAAGCGTTCCCTCGCGTGTGTCGGTGATCACGGACGACATGCTTGCGGCGTCGTAGTCTCCCCCGGCAAGGTCAAAGCAGATGCCAAGGATCAGCACCGAGAGGATCGGTCCGATACTGCAAAGTGCCACAAGACCAAACGAGTCGTCATGCTCGCTGTCACTGCGTGCCCGTGCGCCCGACACGCCCGCGCCGATCGCCATGATGAAGGGAACCGTCATGGGTCCCGTGGTGACTCCGCCCGAGTCGAAGGCGACCGACCAGAAATCGGGCGAAATAAAGAAGCACAGACCAAATGCGATGATGTAGAAGATCATCAACAACAGCGACAGGCTGATGTTGAAGACGATACGAAGCATTGCAACGGCAAGAAAAATGCCGACACCTACTGAAACCGTGAGGATCAGAACCATGTTAGGAACTCCCGAGACCTGCTCGGCAAGGATCTGCAGATCGGGCTCGGAGATCGTGACGAGAATTCCGATGATAAAGCTCAAAAAGGTGATGAGCCAGATCTTATTGGTCTTCGCAAGCCACGATCCGATCTTTGAGCCGAGCGGTTGCATGGACATTTCAGCACCCATGGTAAAGATCGCAAGTCCCGCAATCAGGCACAGCACGCCAAGCAAAAAGAGAAAAAAAGTGCTCGGACTCATGGGGGCAAGCGTAATTCCAAGCAACAACACGATCGCCGCGATGGGAATGATCGAGATCAGCGACTCGTGAAATTTTTGTTTGAGAAAGCTTTGCAATTCGTTGGTTTCCTTTCTGTAATGTGGCAAAATGCATTCTTATTCATTATATCATAAAAATCGAAAAAAAGAAAGAGATTTTGGAAAAATAAAAAAATTGTATTTGTTTACAGTTTCGTCATGAAAAACACGCGTATTTGTTGTATAATGTTATATATGCAAGGGAGGCTTTTTGATGACCCCTTGATCACGCGAGAAAGGAGATATGTTTTTTATCATGGAAACCGAAGGTTCTGATTCCGACGACGAAGACCGAACCACTCCGCCGGAACGATATTTGGAATGGCAATGACTTGTATACGTCGCGTGTCGGCGAGACAGGTCTTGTTTTTGTGTTTGAAAAAAGTAGACGAACATTGAATTTCTGAAAATCGAAAAAGGAGTAACGAAAAAATTATGAATACTGTCATATGGCAGATATTGGTTCAGATCATTCTGATTGCACTCAACGCTTTTTTTGCCGCATCCGAGATCGCGGTGATCTCACTCAACGAGGTCAAGCTGCGCCGTCAGGTTGAGGAGGGTGACAAAAAAGCGCAAAAATTACTAAGCATGATGGAGGACTCCACCAAGTTCCTTTCCACCATTCAGGTCGGGATCACCTTGGCGGGCTTTCTTGGCTCGGCATTCGCCGCCGACAGCTTTTCGGATCTTTTGGTCAATTGGCTGGTTGACACCTGCAAAATTACATTCTTGTCAAGATCGGCACTGGATACCGTCGCAGTGATCTTTATTACCATCGTCCTATCGTTCTTTACGCTCGTTTTGGGTGAATTGGTTCCCAAACGCGTGGCAATGCGCAATCCCGAGGGTTTGGCGCGAAGGGTTTGCGGTGTGATCGCTGGGCTTTCTAAGGCAATGCGTCCCGTTGTATGGCTCTTGTCGGTCAGCACCAATGGCGTACTGCGTTTGTTTGGTATCAATCCCAACGAGGCGAGCGAGGACGTTTCCGAGGAGGATATTCTTGATCTCGTCGATGCCGTTGAGGAGCAGGGTGAGATCGACAACGATACCAAGGAAATGATCGAGAACGTATTTGAATTTGATAACACAGCGGTCTCTGAGATCATGACGCGCCGTTCCGATATGACGGTGCTGTACGTTTCCGACACGCGCGAGGAGATCATGAAAACGCTCTCCGAGAGCCGACTGTCGAGATTTCCCGTGTGCGGTGAGAGCACCGACGACGTCAAAGGTATTCTGTTGGCGCGTGAGTACCTCTTTGCATTGCAGGAGAACCCCGACCGCACGATCACCGAGATGATGCAGCCTGTGAAGTTCGTCCCCGACACCCTGCCTGCAAACCGTCTGTTCCGCGATATGCGCGAGAGCAAGATACATATGGCGATCGTGGTGGACGAGTACGGACAGACTGCGGGACTTGTAACGATGGAGGATCTGTTGGAGGCGATCGTTGGTAACATCTACGACGAGACCGATGTGCCCGAAATCCCCGAGATCACGGAGCTTGGCGAGAACCGATGGAATATCATAGGCACGACGCTGATCGGCGACGTGGAGGAAGCCGTTGGCATGACGTTGCGCGGCGAGGAGGATACCTACGATACCTTTGGTGGCTTTATCATCGCCAATCTTGCGTACATCCCTCAGGACGGGGAGACCCCCGAATTTACCTTCCAAAATCTGACCGTCAAGGTGCTCAAGATCGAGGAAAAGCGCATTGTGATGGCGGAGGTGACAAAGCATGAGGACTCCGCGGACGAGAGCGAGGACGGAGAAGCCGATGAGGAGCGCGAGGATT
>JAZRIE010000145.1:0-4094 GCA_045645105.1 Eubacteriales bacterium
ACGCTCCGATCGGTGATGATGCAGCCGCATTTCGTTCACGAAAAGGCAAAGATCGACGGACTGTTGAACGATATGCGTCAGCGCAAGATACAGATCGCCATCGTGCAGGACGATGCGCGAGCGGTCGTGGGTATCGTGACCATTGAGGATATTCTGGAGGAGCTTGTTGGCGAGATCTTCGACGAGGAGGATATCGTTGACCAGAACTTCCAGGCGCTTGGCGGAAACAAATACAAGATCAACACCCATATGCTGGTATCCGCCGCTTATGAGAGAATGGGAATCGGCGCACCGCCCAGAAGCATTGCCGCAAAGCCCCTGCTTTCCTTTGCGCTCGAGACGCTGGGGCATCTGCCCGAGGAGGACGAGTCCTTCATTTACGGCAACCTTGAGGTGACCGCAAAGACCGTGGTAGAGGGCAGAGTGACCGAAGTGATCGTTCACATCCTGGACGAGGAAGATCTGTTGCAGCTTGCCGCTGCCAAGACCGAGGAGGGGGTGTGACGTATGAATTTCAGTGAACATATTGCAAAAATGTGGTGGGCTTACGTTGTGATTTTCGTCATGATCTGCCTTTCCGCATACTTCTCGGCGTCCGAGATCGCCTTTAACACGGCAAACAAGATGCGTCTGCGCCGTGCCGCCGAAAATGGCAGTAAGACCGCCAAGATCGCATATAGCATCGCGGATAAATTTACCATGTCGCTCTCGGCGATCCTGATCGGTAACAACCTTGCAAACATTGCGGTCTCTACCTGCACGACCTTGATCGTCATGGAGCTGTTCCGCGACAATCTCGCGCTTGCTTCCACGCTTGCCACCGTTCTGATCACGATCGTGATCCTGATCTTCGGTGAGATCGTGCCGAAGGTTCTGTCAAAGCAAAATGCCGATACCGTGGTGCGCATTATAGCGATTCCCACGCGTGTTCTGACCGTGATCCTGAGTCCCTTCGTCTTTATCGTCATGGCGATCCTGTTCGTGCTTCGTAAGATCTGGGGAAAGGATCACAAGGACGACGAGCCTACCGTTACCGAAGAGGAGCTGGTCTCGATCATCGACACCATCGAGGAGGAGGGCGTGATCGACGAGGATCAGGGTGAGCTGTTGCAGTCCACGCTTGATTTCGGCGACATTACCGTCGAAAAGATCATGACGCCCCGTATCGACATGACCGCGATCGATATCGACGACGATACCGAAAAGATCGCAGCACTTCTGTCGGACACCGCACAGTTCTCGCGACTGCCCGTCTACGAGGAGAGCATTGACAACATTATCGGTATTCTTTCCCTGACGCGGTACTATAAGTCGTCGATCGAGCATGGCGCGGCTGATATCCGCGAGCTGCTGCTCAAGCCCTGTAAGCTTCACAAAACCATGAAGCTGCCTGCCGCGCTTGCAAAGCTGCGCGAGGCAAAGATGCACCTTGCCATCGTCATTGACGAGTTTGGCGGAACGCTTGGCGTGGTCACCATGGAGGATATTCTGGAGGAGCTGGTTGGCGACATTTGGGACGACACCGACGTGATCGTAACCGAGTGTATGACGACCGGAGAGAACACCTACGAGGTGCGCGGTGACATGAACCTCGACGATTTCTTCGAAGAGATCGACTTTACCAAGCCCGACGACTTCTCCTGCGAGTATTCGACCGTGGGAGGCTGGTCGATCGAGATGCTGGAAGCCGACCCACACGTTGGCGACAGCTTCCGATACGTCAACCTGTTTGTGATCGTGGCGCAGATGGACGAGGAACGCGTTACCAAGCTGACGGTTCTGGTCGAGCCTGCCCCCGCGGAAGAAGAGGAATATTCCATTTGATGCTCAATAGCAAATTCACCCGTCTCCGCAAAACGTGGGGGCGGGTGCTGTTTTTCGTCCTTTTATGAGAAGAAAGAATAGGAATTTTTCGTTTATGGATTGACATTTTATGCGTTTTATGCTATACTATATAGTGGCTATTTTCTGTTGCTTTTTTGTGAGGCGCAAAACACAAAACGGAGGAAAATAACAAAATGGGAAAGTATTTCGGCACAGACGGCTTCCGTGGGGAAGCGGGTGTCACACTGACTTCCGAGCATGCATACAAGATCGGACGCTTTTTGGGCTGGTATTACAGCGACGGCGGCAAGCACAAGGTGCGCGCCGTGATCGGTAAGGATACCAGACGCTCCAGCTATATGTTTGAATACGCGATCGTGGCGGGACTGACCTCGTCGGGAGCTGATGCATATATGCTGCACGTAACCACAACGCCGAGTGTATCGTACGCGGTTGCCGGTGACGATTTTGATTGCGGAATTATGATTTCCGCAAGCCACAACCCCTTTTACGACAACGGAATCAAATTGGTCAATTCGCGAGGCGAGAAGATCGACGACGCAACCATTGCGCAGATCGAACTGTATCTCGACGGCAAAATGGAGGAGCTTGGGCTGACCACGCCCGACATTCCCTTTGCCACGGGTGCGGAGCTTGGTCAGATCGTGGACTATTCCGCAGGCAGAAACCGTTACATCGGATATCTGATCTCGCTCTCCCGCTATTCGTTCAAGCAATTCCGTGTCGGTCTGGACTGCGCAAACGGCAGCTCCTGGATGATCGCTAAAAGCGTATTTGACGCGCTTGGCGCAAAGACCTACACCATCAATGCAGACCCGGACGGACTCAACATCAACCGAGACGCGGGATCGACGCATATCGAGGTATTGGCAAAATACGTTCGTGAAAACCGTCTTGATATGGGCTTTGCCTTCGACGGTGACGCCGACCGCTGTATCGCGGTTGACGAAAACGGTCAGGTGATCAACGGCGACCACATTCTGTACGTTCTCGCAACCTACCTGGGGCAAAGAGGCATGCTCGAGAACAATACCGTCGTAACCACCGTCATGTCCAACCTCGGACTTTACCACGCGTTGGATGCGGCGGGCATCAAGTACGAGCAGACCACCGTTGGCGACCGCTACGTATATGAAAATATGCAGCAGAACGGTCACTGCCTCGGCGGTGAGCAATCGGGACACGTGATCATGTCCAAGTTTGCCACCACGGGCGACGGAATTCTCACGGCGATCAAGATCACGGAGGCGATGATCAACAGTAAGATGCCGCTCTCCAAGCTTGCCGAGCCGGTGAGAATGCTGCCGCAGGTCATGAAGAACGTTCGCGTTGCCGATAAGGCGGCGGTACGGAACAACGAGCGGGTTCAGAAGATCGTTGAGGAGGTTCGAGCAAAGCTTGGCGATACGGGAAGGATCCTGCTTCGCGAGAGCGGAACCGAGCCTGTGGTACGCGTGATGGTGGAAGCTCCTACTGAGGGCATTTGCAGTCGTTGCGTAGACGAGGTGATCGACGTGATCCATACCGAGGGGTTGGCTTGATCAAGGTCCAAAAACAATTCCAAAAAGGAAGAAATGAAGATGAGCAAACAGGAAGAAATGAAGATCTCCGCGCTTTACGCGCACCCCGAGCATTCAATTGCTTCTCCCTTGCTTGCGCGCTTTGAGTATCCGTGGGAGGCACTTGCCTCGCTCTCCGAGTTTATCGTGGAGCTGGGCAAGACTCTCCCCACGGACGAGTACGAGATGCGCGGCGAGAACGTATGGGTGGCAAAGGGCGCAACGGTCGCTCCCTCGGCATATATCGGCGGTCCGTGCATTATTTGCGACGGCGCAGAGATCCGTCACTGTGCCTTCATTCGCGGAAGCGCGATCGTGGGGGCGGGCGCCGTGGTAGGAAACTCCACGGAGCTGAAAAACTGTATTCTGTTTGAGGGCGTACAGGTGCCGCACTATAACTACGTGGGAGATTCGATCCTCGGTTACAAGTCGCACATGGGAGCGGGCTCGACCACGTCCAACGTCAAGAGCGACAAATCTCTTGTTGCCGTGGACTGTGAGGGCGAGCGCGTTGAGACCGGACGCAAGAAATTCGGCGCAATGCTGGGTGACTTCGTAGAGGTTGGCTGCAACAGCGTCCTCAATCCCGGAACCGTGGTAGGCCGCAACACCAATATCTATCCGCTCTCTCCCGTGCGCGGATATGTCCCCGCAAACAGTATCTACAAGTCGCGTAGCTCGATCGTCCTC
>JAZRIE010000146.1:0-1944 GCA_045645105.1 Eubacteriales bacterium
TCGATGGAGACGGTCAAGACCTATATCGACGCAGGCGCGTCGCGCGTGATCATCGGTACGGCGGCGGTGACCGATCCCGAATTTCTGGATCGCGCGCTCGACGCTTACGGCGAGAAGATCGCGGTGGGCGTGGATATTCGCGACGGCATGGTCGCTATCAAGGGGTGGAAGGAGATCTCGTCGCTTGCCTGCTACGATTTTTGTGAGCAGCTGCAAGGGAAGGGCGTTTCCACCGTCATTTGCACCGATATTTCCAAGGACGGTCTGCTCGGCGGCACCAATCTGTCGCTTTACGCCGATATGGCAAAGCGGTTCAAGCTCAATATCACGGCGTCGGGAGGCGTGTCGTCGCTCACAGACGTGCAAAGGCTGACCGACATGGGGCTTTACGGCGCAATACTTGGAAAAGCCCTTTATACGGGCGATCTTGATCTTACGTCCGCACTCCGTATCACGGGGGAGGTGACGGAATGATCACCAAGCGTATCATTCCTTGCCTTGACGTGAGGGACGGTCGTGTAGTCAAGGGTGTGAACTTTCTGGGACTTGCCGACGTGTCGTCCCCCGTCAAGCTTGCGCAGTTTTATAGCGCGAACGGCGCGGACGAGCTGGTGTTTTACGACATTACCGCATCCGCCGAGGGACGCGCACTGTTTACCGATATCCTTTGCGAGGTGGCAAAAACCATCTTCATTCCGCTCACTGTGGGCGGCGGTATCAACACCGTGGACGACTTTGACCGCGTGCTGAAATGCGGTGCCGACAAGGTCAGCGTCAATTCGGGGGCGATCCGCAATCCCGACCTCATTCGTGAGGCGGCACGAAAGTACGGAGACCAATGCGTGGTACTGTCGGTAGACGCCAAGCGCGTGGACGGCACCTTCCGTGTCTTTGCCAAGGGCGGGAGAGAGAACACAGGGCTGGACGCCATTGAGTGGATCCGTCGCGGCGTGGCGAACGGAGCCGGTGAGATCGTGCTCAACAGCATCGACACCGACGGTGTGAAGCGCGGCTTCGATCTCGAGATGCTCGAGGCGGTTTGCAACGTTGTGGACGTCCCCGTGATCGCGTCGGGCGGCGCGGGCTGCAAGGATGATTTTGTCAAGCTCTTTCACGCGCTCCCAAAGGTGGACGCGGGGCTTGCGGCGTCGATCTTCCATTTTGGCGAGGTCGATATCCGAGATTTGAAAATGACCTTGAGAGAAAACGGCATCGAGGCAAGACTGTAAAAAATATGCTGTCATGGTAAATGATTAAAAAATATTTATTGATTTACAATCCTTCCGTCATTTTCTAACGAAAATGCCACCTCCCTTTACACAAGGGAGGCTTAAAAGTATCATTTGCCACAAAATCATAGCCGTTTTGAACCCAAAGTAACTTGAAGCCTCCCTTGTGTAAAGGGAGGTGCCGAGCTTGCGAGGCGGAGGGATTGTTTGTAAAAGATTATGTAAAAAGAGGAAAAAACAATGTTGAACATAGACGAACTGAAATTTGATGAAAAGGGCTTGATCCCTGCGGTCGTGGTGGATGCCGAGTCCAAAAAAGTGCTGACCGTGGCGTACATGAACCGCGAGACGCTCGTGATCACTATGCGCGAGGAGATGACCTGCTTCTGGTCGCGCTCACGGCAGGAGCTTTGGAGAAAGGGAGAGACGTCGGGCAACCGCCAGCACATCGTGAGCATCACGGCAGATTGCGACAGAGACGCGCTGACAGTGCTCGTCAAAAAGGACGGTCCCGCTTGTCACACGGGGGCGGACTCCTGCTTTAACGACCTCGTGTTTGAGAGCGAGACCAATACGGCGTTCTCGCTCGAAGCCCTGATGGAGCTGATCCGCGGACGCAAGACCGACAAAAAGGAAGGCTCCTACACCACTTATCTTTTTGAGAAGGGAATCGACAAGATCCTGAAGAAGGTGGGCGAGGAGTGTACCGAGGTCA
>JAZRIE010000147.1:0-4104 GCA_045645105.1 Eubacteriales bacterium
AGGCGGCTCTTGCGGTCGCTACGGGGGATGTGTCCTTTGCAAACGAGCATTTCGAGGTGCTCGAGCAGTGGAGCAACTATCTGATAGAGAACGGCAAGGATCCCGGCAATCAGCTCTGTACCGACGATTTCGGGGGGCATATGGCGCACAATTGCAATCTGACACTCAAGGCGATCGTCGGCGTTGCCGCTCTGGGAATTCTTTACGGAATGAACGGACGAAATGCCGATCGCGAAAGATGCATGAATACCGCGCGCGAGCTTGCCGCTGATTGGGCTGTGCGCGCGTCAAACGGTGATGGAAGCTATCGGTTGGCATTTGACAAGCCCGGAACCTTTAGCATGAAGTACAACGTGGTATGGGATAAGCTGTTTGGCTTGGGACTGTTCGCGCCCGAGGTAATTCAATCCGAGGTTGCAAGTTATTTTTGCCGTATGCATCCGTATGGACTCCCGCTGGATAACCGTCAGCCCTATACCAAGAGCGACTGGCTGGTATGGACGGCAACGCTTGCCAACAGTAAGCGTGACTTTGAGCGCATGGTCGAGCCGATGTGGAACGCCTTCCACAATTCCACCGCGCGTGTCCCGATGACCGACTGGTATCTTACCATCACGGCGCGTCACATTCTGTACGTTGGTAGTGAGGACCAGGTAAGAAAGAGCTTCCGCAACCGTACCGTACAGGGCGGACTCTTTATGAAGCTTCTTGATTACTATCGTATTCTGGACCTGAAGGAACGCAATTGATTTTTCGTTAAATACAACGCCCCGTGCGGAGATCGCGAGATCCTGCACGGGGCGTTTTTCGATTGCGATATTCTGTTATTTGCCGAGCTCTTCCTCGTAGATGGTATCCTCGGAGAGTGTCTTGATCACGGCGGCACTAAAGTGATCGAGAGGATCGACCTGAAGGCCCTTGACGGTCATTTCCATATGCAGGTGCGGTTCCTCGGCGATCTCCATAATGGCGGTATCCCCCACGTAGCCGAGAAGCTGTCCCTTCTTGACGGTTGCGCCGACCGCAAGCCCCTCTGCCATGTCCTTTGCAAGGTTTTTATAAACCGTGACACACTCGCCGTCGTGACTGAGTGCCACGCAGTAGCCCATCAGGGGATCCTCCCAGATCTGCGCGACGCTTCCGTCGGCAACGGCGCATACCTCGGCACCCGCAGCGGTGGCAATGTCAATGCCAAGGTGTGTGCGGTATTCCTGAAGCGTTTGCGAAAAGACCTGCACGTCCACGCTGTGATGCTTGATCAGCTTGCCTGACGTGGGAAGCGAAAGCTCGGGGATACTGCCGACTGTGGGCTTGGTGTTTTCGCTGTTGCCCGTGTCGGGGGTGGGATCGGGGGTGACGTTGGGCTGGGTTTGCGCGGGTTCGTTGGTGGGGATGTCGTTCCCCTCGTTCTTTTTGGCACGGTTGGTCGCGGCGGTTACGGCAAGCACAACGGCAAGGGTCAAGAGAATGACCACTGCCGAGAGGTAGATCGCACGGTTGACGCGAACCTGCTTCATTTTTCTGAAAAATTCAGACTCTTTCCATTTTTTCCACATAGTGAAATGCTCCTTTGCTCTTTCTGAAATTGCCGCCGAGGCGTGCGGAACGGCGTCGGCGTTGCTGTTTCTATTTTTGCCTGATATGCATGGTTTATGCAAAAAAACCAAAAAAACTTTGCAATTGTGAAATTACACAGAAAAAACACGCAATTTTCAAGGGAGTGTTTGATAATTTTTTTTAACTATTCATAGCAAGTTCATAATTTCATGCTACAATAATCTCTGTGTTGAAAATTGGCGGAGGCTTTCGTCGATTTGAATTTGATTAACGGAAAGGAAATTCTGTTTTTATGATAAAAATAGAACATCTTGTAAAAAACTACGGCTCACACTGCGCCGTAGACGACATCAGCTTTGAGGTCGAGACGGGCGAGATCGTCGGTTTTCTCGGACCGAACGGCGCCGGTAAGAGTACCACGATGAACATTCTCACGGGATATTTGTCGTCAACCTCGGGTAAGGCAATGGTCGCGGGTATCGACATTCTTCGCGATCCCATTGGTGCCAAGAGACTGATCGGATACCTGCCGGAGCAGCCGCCTCTGTATCTTGATATGACGGTGGAGGAGTACCTGAACTTCAACTTTGAGCTGAAGCGCTGCCGTCTGGATCGCAAGGCGCATCTTGCCGAGGTCTGCGAGACGGTTAAGATCAAGGACGTCTACCACAAGGTGATCCGCACGCTCTCTAAGGGCTACCGCCAAAGAGTAGGCATTGCGCAGGCGCTGATCGGAAATCCCAAGGTCATCATCTTCGACGAGCCGACCGTGGGACTCGACCCCAAGCAGATCATTGAGATCCGCAACCTGATCCGCGGGCTTGGCAAGGAGCATACCGTTATTCTGTCCACGCATATTTTGCAGGAGGTGCAGGCGGTCTGCGACCGTATCGTGATCATCAATAAGGGTAAGATCGTTGCGAACGAAAAGACCGAGAATATTTCCAACGTGGTGGAGAACAATCGCCGCTTC
The DNA here is from genome assembly GCA_045645105.1 of Eubacteriales bacterium. Classification (GTDB taxonomy): domain Bacteria; phylum Bacillota; class Clostridia; order Oscillospirales; family CAG-272; genus UMGS1865. The sequence goes on from JAZRIE010000147.1 coordinate 2,531, forward strand.
AACATCAAGATCGCAGGACCGCAAAGGGAGATCCTCGCCATGCTCAAGAGCATGCAGGGCATTTCCTACGCCGAGGCACTTGCCGAGCGCGACGGAGACGCCTACACCTACATGGTGGAGAGCGAGTTCGGCGTAGATATTCGCAAAAAGCTGTTCTATCAGCTTGCCGAGCGCAATTGGCCTATGATCGGTATGGAGTCGTTGGGCATGAATCTCGAGGACATCTTCATCACGGTAGTGGACAAGTCCGAGGAGCTGAAGGTGGGAAGCGCGCAAAATCGCATCAAGCGTCGCACGCGCGGCGGAGAGAAGAGCGCCTTGGAGCGCGAGCTGGGCGCGTCGCTTTACGAGGAAGCCCAGAAGCAAAGAAGCGAATCCTCGCTTACTGCGTCGCTTGACGACGAGGATGACGAGTAAACCGTCAATAAAAGAAAGGAATTTGATCTATTATGTTTGCCATCTACAGAAAAGAGATGCGCTCTTATTTCATCAACCCCATCGGTTACGTTTATCTGGGCGTTTTTCTGGTCTTTTCGGCACTTCTGTGCTGCTATACCACGCTGATCTCGGGTAGCTACGATACGTCCTCGTACTTCACCTATCTGATCTTTACGTTCATCATTCTCATTCCGATTTTGACCATGCGTCTGTTTGCCGAGGAGCGCAAGCTGAGGACTGAGCAGCTTCTTCTCACGGCACCCGTTACCATCACGGGAATGGTGCTTGGCAAATATTTTGCCGCGCTGACCATGTTCGTGGGCGGGATCATAGTCTCCTGTGTCAACCTGATCCCGCTGTACGTCATCGGCAACGCCGAGGCAAAGGGAACCAGGTACAGCATGACGCATATCGGACCGATCACGGGTGAGATCGTGGGTAGTGTGATCGCGGTGATCCTGATCGGCGCGGCGCTGATTGCCATCGGAACGCTGATCTCGGCACTTACCGAAAACCAGCTTTCTGCGGCGGTGATCACTATTGGCGTGGTTGCGGCGATGGTACTGCTCAACGTCTTTAATCTGTTGACCGATGCCGATGGGCAACCCATTATCGGCGTTTACGCTGTACGTGCCGTGATCGATTGGATCTCGGTACTCAGCCGTTTTTCGGGCTTTAGCAACGGCATCTTTGATTACGCCGCGCTTCTATATTACGTGTCTCTTTCCTTTATCTTCCTGTTTTTGACGGTTCGCGTATACGAAAAGCGTCGTTGGGGCTGATCGGTCGGAGGATAAGCAAGTATGAAAAAGCATTTTATCCGTAATCGTCGCATTCGTTGGGGCGGAATTGCCGCGATCCTGACGATCCTTGTGATTACGGTAACGGTTCTTACCAATGCGGTCTTCGGTACGCTTGCAAAGCGCTATCAATGGTATTCGCTTCTGAATGCCGAGGTCAATTATGACGTGACCGAGGATTGCTATGCGTTGCTGGGTGATTTTTTCGGCGCGTTTTCCGCGAACGGAACGCCGCGTGCCGAGATCATCTTCTGCAACACGGCGGCGAACGTTGAGGCAGACGCCACGCAACGCTATATTTACCGCACGGCGACCTCGCTTGCAGAGCGATTCCCC
>JAZRIE010000148.1:0-1782 GCA_045645105.1 Eubacteriales bacterium
GGCAGGACGTCCTGCACCTCACCTTTGCCAAAAACGAGGGCGCGGCATTTGGTATGCTGAGCGATCACCGTTGGGTATTTATGGTCGCATCGTCGGTCGCCATTGTGGGACTGCTCGTGTATCTGTTCCGATTTCCGCCCAGAAGCCGTTACGTGCAGATCACGCTTGCCATGATCGTTGGCGGCGGCATTGGAAACATGATCGACCGCATCGCGCTTGGCTACGTGGTAGACTTTATCGATTTTACCTTGATCAATTTTGCCATCTTTAACGTAGCGGATTCCTTCGTTACGGTTGGCGCGTTTATGCTGATGGGCTATCTGATCGCCGACACCGTGCGCGAGTTCAAATCCGAGCGTGCGCAAAAGGAAGCCGCCAACAACGGCGACACGGTATCCACGACCGACACGGAGCAGAACGATGGAACGTGAATGGAATGAAGACGCGCAGGCTCCGCTCCTGTTGACCGCAACCGCCGACGACGAGGGCTTGCGCGTGGATCAGTTTGCAGCGCGTGTCAGCGATCTTTCGCGCTCGGCACTCACACGCCTGATCGAAAACGGCACGGTCACCGTCAACGGAAAAACCGTTTCGAAAAACTATCGGATGCGCGTGGGTGACGCAGTCGAGATCGTACTCCCCGAGCCCGAGCCATGCGAGGCGATCCCGCAAAATATCCCCTTAGATATTATTTATGAGGACGACGACCTGATCGTGGTCAACAAGCCCGTGGGAATGGTGGTTCATCCTGCGGCGGGAAATCCAGACGGAACGTTGGTCAACGCGCTTCTCTATCATTGCGGTTCGTCGCTCTCGGGTGTTGGTGGCGTGATCCGCCCCGGCATCGTACACCGCATCGACAAGGACACCTCGGGGCTTTTGGTAGTCGCCAAAAACGATGCCACGCATTTGGCACTTGCCGAGCAACTGAAAGGTCACCACATTCGCCGCACCTATTACGCCGTGGCGATTGGCAACCTGCGCGAGGACGCGGGGACGGTGGACGCGCCCATTGGCAGGCATCCGACCGACCGCAAGCGCATGGCGGTGATCCGCAACGATGCCTTCAAATCCCGCGAGGCGGTCACGCATTGGCAGGTTCTCGCGCGTGGAAGTGCTGACGGGCAGTCGTTTACCCTGATTCGCTGTGAATTGGAAACGGGGCGCACGCATCAGATCCGCGTACACATGGCATCGATCGGCCACCCGCTTCTCGGCGACCCGATCTACGGCGGTGCGAACACGAGGCTTGAGACACGGCACAAGGCGTGGATCGAGGGGCAATGTCTGCACGCAAAGGAGCTGACCTTTACGCATCCCACCACGGGCGAGGAAGTGCATTTTGAGTGTCCGCTTCCCGACGGTATGCAAAAGCTGATCGAGTATTTGTTTTCGTGATTTTTTTGTCAGAAAACTTTTGGAAAAGTTTTCCGACACCTTTCAAAACTTTTACCGCGTTTTACGGATAGATAAAAGCGTTCATACTCTGCCCCATTCCTTTATTGAGGGCATAAGTGGGGGTGCTTGCGAACAGACGGAAAGGTACTGCCGCAAGTTTTCAGGGGCCACCGAGACCCTGAAAACTCCACAAAAATTCACTGCACCACCGTAAAGTCACGCCCCCTGCCTCAAAAAACATTTTATCATCAAAAATAATCCCCCGAACACACTTGGAAAGCAAAAGTCTTCCAAGCCCTGTTCGGGGGATCGTTCTATTGGTCAAGCCCTTATCGATGCTTCATTGCCTCTTGCAAGAGCGCCTCACGCTCGTTGGGGAGCCTT
>JAZRIE010000149.1:0-3341 GCA_045645105.1 Eubacteriales bacterium
CGATCTTGGCGATTGCCGCGGCGGTTGAGACCTTTGGGTATCCCTTGACGTCGGTCGTCGATGCCCTATGTGACGCGCGCGTGGCGGGACGCTCCGAGGTGGTCTCGCTTGCAAACGGTGCGTGTGCGGTGATCGACTACGCCCACAACGGCGAGAGCCTTTCGCAGCTCCTGATTTCCTTACGCGAATACGCGCACGATCGGCTGATCGTTCTGTTTGGATCGGTTGGCGAGCGAACGCAGGCACGACGCGCAGAGCTTGGCGAGGCGGCGGCAAAAAACGCCGATCTTACGATCCTGACCTCGGACAACCCTGCGGGAGAAGATCCCCGCGCCATCATCGACCAGATCGCCAAGGCGTTTGAGGGCTCCGCCACACCGCACGTTGCGATCCCCGACCGCGCCGAAGCCATTCGCTACGCAACCGAGATATGCCGCACGGGGGATATCCTTGTCCTTGCGGGAAAGGGTCACGAAAATTATCAGTTGATCGGAAAGGAAAAAATCCCCTTCTCGGAAAAGGATATTTTGTACAGCCACGTGGTTGCAAAATAAAATAAAGGCTCGGAACACAAACGTTCCCAATTTGCCAATATCATAACGCGGTAAAAATTTTGAAGGGGTGTGGGGAAAATTTTATAAAACTTTCCCCATGAAAAAAACACACTATGATGAGAATTATTACGGGCCGTGCGCGGGGCGTGCGGTTGACGACACTGTCGGGGGAAAACACCCGACCGACCTCGGAGAGAGCGAAGGAAGCCATCTTCTCCACGTTGCAATTTGAAATAGACGGCAAAGAGGTGCTGGATCTGTTCTCCGGCTCGGGGCAGATGGGACTTGAAGCAGTAAGCCGCGGGGCTAAGTGCGCCGTGCTTTGCGACAGAGCCAAGGAAGCCGTCGAGGTGATCCGTGCCAATGCCATCAAAACGCGTCTTGCGCCGATGTGCGAGGTGCTTCTCATGGATTGGGAAGCCGCTTTGCGCAATCTGCGAAAGCGACGCTTTGATCTCGTCTTTCTCGATCCGCCGTACTCAATGGGCGTGATCCCTGCGGTGCTTGAACGTCTCGTTGACGGCGGGCTTTTGTCGGACGGCGCAAAGATCGTATGCGAAAGCGCGAAAGAGGACGACGTAACGCTTGAAAAAACGCAAATCAGCGAACGATTCGAAAGGGTGCGTTCGTCACGCTACGGCGCGGCGTTCGTCACGATCCTGCAATACAAAGAAGCAAAGGAGGCAGAGGTATGAGTCTTGCAATCGTACCCGGAAGCTTTGATCCCATGACCATGGGGCATCTGGATCTTGTCGTCAAGGCGGCAACGCGCTACGACGAGGTGGTGGTGGCGGTGATGATCAATGCCGCAAAAAAATATTTGTTTGACATGGAAACGCGCGTGGAGATCGCGCGGCGGACGGTGGCGCATCTGCCCAACGTGCGCGTCATCAGTGAAAAAGGTATGCTGATCGATCTGTTCGACAAGCTTTCCGCCGATGCCGTCTGCAAGGGCTGGCGCAACGACAAGGACTACGACTACGAGGTGCATATGGCGGATTGGAACCGCGAGCATAATCCGCGCTTCCGCACCGAGCTGATCCGTTCGCGCGGTGAGTTTGCCGATCTCTCTTCCACCCAAGTGCGAAGGATGCTCGATGCAGGTACGATCCCCGACAATTTCGTACATCCCGACGCGCTCGAGCTTGTGCTGACCAAAATCAATGCTTAAAAAAGGAGCTTTTTTATGAAAATGAACGCATCGCAAAAGCTGTTCGGCACGGGAGTGCTGGTCTTCTCCCTGCTCGGTCTGCTCGCGGGGATCCTCCTGATCGCGCTTCCCGTTGAGCTTCTTCTCAGGATCGTATTCGTGATCGTTGGCGTGATCACCGTGGTCTGCAATCTGCCCATGGTGTTCGCCGGGCTTTCCAACCTCGGCAGCCGTTCGGGGCAGGTGTCCTTGGTGCTGTCGTTGATCTCGGTCGTTTTCGGCGTCCTGATGATCTTTTTCCATTCCACGGTGCTTGTGATCCTCGTGGGCGTCTATCTTTTGATCCTGCCGCTCGTAGAGATTCTGATAGCAAAGGAGCGCGGCGCACAGCTCAGAGCCGAGCTTCCCAAGCTGATCCTTGGTGTGGTGCTTGTGGTAGTCGGTCCTGCCCGCGGCGCATCGATCCTCTTTGACGTGGCAGGCTGGATCATTGTCCTTCTCACGGCGGTCTATTTCGTCTCCATGCTGATCTCTTATCTGATCCGACAAAAAAAGGCAGAAGCACAGACGGGAAACCGCACCTTTGTGGACACCACGGGCGACGGTAAGATCGATACCGTCTACACAGATATTGACGGTGACGGCAAGCCCGACACCAAGCGCCGCTATCGCGAGGACAAATGAACCGCTACAAAAAATTATTTTCGGATACGGTGATATTGGGGCTTGGCACGTTTGGCTCAAAGCTGCTCGTGTTCCTGCTCATGCCGCTTTACACGGCGTATCTTTCCACGTCGCAATACGGCACGGCAGAGCTGATCACAAGCACGGCAAACCTGCTCATTCCCCTTGCCTGCGTGGGCATCACCAACGGCATCTTTCGCTTTGCCGCCGAGCAAGGCAGCGACAAGCAAGCCGTGTTTTCCTCAAGCGTTGCGTGGCTTTTTGTGGGAACGGCTGTCTTTTTGTCTCTCTCTCCCCTGCTCGCGCTGATCGATTTCTTGACGGGATACACCTGGCTGATCGCGTCTTACGTGATCTCGGCAAATCTGCAGTCGGTGTGCGCGCAATACGTGCGCGCGATCGACAAAACACGGCTCTTTGCTTGGCAAGGGATCCTGAACACCTCGCTTACCATTCTGTTCAACGTCCTGTTCCTGGTTCTGTTCGACATGGGCGTGACGGGATACGTGCTGTCGGTCGTGATCGGCAACCTGCTCACCACAACTTTTTTGGTCATGATGGCAAAGCTTTGGACGGTCTTCCGCTTCAGGCGGATTCAAAAGCGTGTGATGTGGGAGCTTTTACGCTTTAGCTTGCCGCTCATTCCGACGACCGTTTGCTGGTTGATCACTGACCTTTCCGACCGCTACATGGTCACCTATTTTTGCGGAGAAGCCGCGAACGGCGTCTATTCGGCGGCGTATAAGATCCCCACGATCGTCAATCTCATTTCGGCGATCTTCATGCAGGCGTGGCAGTTCTCCGCCGTGGCGCAATCGTCGGACGAGGAGTCCTGCAAAAGCTTTTATTCCGAGGTCTTTCGCGGATTTCTGTCGGTGATCGTGATCGGGGCTTCGGGACTGATCCTGCTTTCGCGCTTCCTCTCGGGTCTCCTTCTGAACAGTGCCTATTTT
>JAZRIE010000150.1:0-1836 GCA_045645105.1 Eubacteriales bacterium
AAGGATTTTACGACTATCAAAACAAATATCAGGGCACGACGCGCGAGATCTGCCCCGCCGAGATCCCCGACGAGATCGCGGCTCGTGCCGCAGAACTGACCAAAAAGGGCTTTGAAGCATTGCGGCTTTCCGACTACGCGCGGTTTGATTATCTGCTCGACGGTGACGGTGCGCTGTGGTGTCTGGAAGCCAATTCGCTCCCCGGCATGACCCCCACAAGCCTTCTGCCGCAAGCCGCAGCCGCCGCAGGGATCCCCTACGACGAGCTTTGCGAGCGGATCGTTTGTAAAAAGGTCTAATGCGCAGTATGTTCCGCAAAAATCTGTCCTGATTTATCCCAAAATTTAAACATACAATAGAAAAGAAAAGGAATTGTAAACCATGAATTTTTCAAAGCTTAATGACCTGATTGACAGCCTCCCCGCGTGTGGAATCCCCGCCTGCGACGTTGCCGTGACCTGTCGCGGAGAATCGGTATACCGCCACGGTGCGGGCTTTGCCGATGCCGAAAAAACGCGCCCCGTGAGCGCGGAGGATCCGTATTATATTTTTTCCATCTCCAAAATCACCACTTGCGTGTGCGGAATGCGCCTTGTGGAAGAGGGAAAGCTCGGCTTGGACGATCCCGTATCCAAATATCTTCCCGCTTACCGCTATCTGACGGTCAAGGGGGAGTACGGAAGGATCGTTCCCGCGCAGAACGTGATGACTGTTCGCCACCTCTTTGCCATGACTGCCGGACTGAATTATAATTTGCGGTCGACGTCGCTGATCCGCGCATTCATGAACGAAAAGCCCAATACGCTGATGTTGGTAAATGCTATGGCAGAGCTTCCGCTCGATTTTGAGCCGGGTACGCGTTATCAGTACAGCCTTTGTCACGACGTGCTGGCAGGCGTGATCGAGGTGGTAAGCGGAATGCGCTTTGCCGATTACGTGCAAAAGACCGTGTTTGATCCGCTTGGCATGACGCGCACAGGCTATCATCTGCCCGAGAACCTGACTCCAAGACTCTCCGAGCTTTACAACATCAAGCACGGCTTGATGCAGCCGATCGCTACCTCCAAGGTCAATCCCTACACCATGACCGACGATTACGATAGCGGTGGCGCAGGGCTTTACAGCTGCGTGGACGATCAGATCAAGCTGATGACCGTGCTTGCCAACGGCGGCAAGACGGCAGATGGCTACTCCCTCCTCAAGCCCGAGACCATTGCAATGATGCAAACCAACCAGCTTCCCGACAGCGCAAGACCGCAGTTTGGTCCCACCCGTCTGTTTGGATACAGCTGGGGACTTTGCGGACGCGTTCACGTTGATCCCGTGCTCTCCCGTTCCCTCTCCCCCGTGGGAGAATTCGGTTGGGACGGTGCGGCAGGCGCGTATGCACTCGTCGATCCCACTGAGCAGGTGGCGATCTTCTTCGGTATGCACGCGCACGGCTGTCAGTATGCGTACCACGTAGTACACCCCATGATCCGCGACCTCGTTTATGAGGCGATCCGCGAGGGTTAAACCCTTCTGAAAAAAGACGAACGAACTATGCCAAGCAAAGCTCTGCAAGCGGTCATGCATCAAAACCGCATCGTCACCTACGCATACAGCCGCTATCTCAACCATATGCCGCGCGCCCTTACGCCCAACATGGTAGAGTCGCTCGCCAAGGATTGCGGCATATCGTCCGACGAAGCCTTTCTTTGTCTCTTTTCCGCAGCCTGTGGGCTTGAGACCGACGTCAATTCGACGCATCGCGCCCTTGAACGCAACTATCTGCGCGCGGGCGTGCGGCGTCTCGATCCCGCGGTCTATCGCGCGGACGACTATTTTCGTACCGTC
>JAZRIE010000151.1:0-8334 GCA_045645105.1 Eubacteriales bacterium
CGACATCATCATTGCTGGCTCGGCAGTCGGGCGCGTGCGTTCGATGACCGACCACCTGGGCAGAACACTCAAGGAGGCAGGACCCTCCGTGCCCGTAGAGATCACGGGACTTTCCGAGGTTCCCTCGGCAGGTGACGAGATTCAGGCGGTCGAGGATGAAAGAATGGCAAGAACGCTTGCCGATCAGCGTCGTGACCGCGCGAAGGAAGACATCTTTAAGGCAAACGCAAGAGCCAACCTCAACGATCTGTTCGCGCAGATCTCCGATGGCGTTAAGGATCTGAATATCATCGTCAAGGCAGACGTGGACGGATCGGTCGAGGCGGTCAAGGCATCGCTGATCAAGCTTTCCAACGAGGAAGTCAAGGTCCGTATCATTCACGCGGCGGCAGGCGGGATCACCGCGGGTGACGTCACGCCTGCGGCGGGATCCAACGCGATCATCGTCGGATTTAACGTCCGTCCCGATAAGAGTGCCTTGGATTCGGCAGAGCGTCAGAACGTAGACGTTCGCACCTATCGCGTCATTTACGAGTGCATCGAGGAGATCGAAGCGGCGATGAAGGGTATGCTCGCGCCCAAATTCCGCGAGAACCTGCTGGGTCACGCCGAGGTGCGTCAGACCATTCACGTTCCCAACGTGGGTACGATCGCAGGCTCGTATATTCAGGACGGTAAGATCACCCGTCAGTCGCAGATCCGTGTGGTTCGCGATGGTATCGTGATCTTTGAGGATAAGATCTCGTCGCTCAAGCGCTTCAAGGACGACGTCCGCGAGGTCGCCTCTGGCTACGAATGCGGCGTAGGACTTGAAAAATTCAACGACATTAAGGTCGGAGATATTCTGGAAGCCTTCATTATGGAGCAGATCCAGCCCGACTGAGAAGTGAAATCAAAAAGGAAAGGAGCTGTGTTCGATGCAGCATGAAAAATCCTGCGGCGCGCTGGTCTTGCGGCGCGATGAGGACAATGGGAAACTGTATATTCTGATGATACGCCATAAGGCGGGCGGACACCGCTCCTTCCCAAAGGGACATATGGAGCGCGGCGAGACCGAATATATGACGGCAGTACGCGAGGTCTATGAGGAGACCGGCGTGCAGATCCGCATCGGTATTGATTTCCGCGAGACGGTCCACTATCACCCCCTGCCCGGTGTCTCCAAGGAAGTGGTATACTTCCTGACCGAGACCAAGCAAACCGAGATCCGCGCGAGAGAGGGCGAGATCGCGCAGGTCGAATGGGTACCCGTCGACCAAGCCGAGTCGTCGCTCACGCACGAAAATGACCGCACGGTGTTCCGCGCGGCAATGAAGAAGATCGAGGAGCTGCAGCTTGCAAGACAGCAATAAGCAAACGCAAGCAGGGAGCGGACGGAAACACCCTAAGACAAACGAAAACAAGTGAAAAGACGTGGGACGCTTGCCCCGCGAGTGGCATATACTGTAGCAAAAGGCGTTTTGGCAGAGACGCGCGCGTACAAACGGGCGTGGGGCTGTCAGGGCAAAAGCAGTACATCGAAAGGAAAATGCCGCCATGAAAATGATCGTTTGGAAATCCCCGCGCTTTCTCGCACCCATTCTGCGCCGCCTGTTTTTGGGGCGCACCACCAAAAAGAAATCATAAGAATCAAAAATAAAAGCATAAGAAAGGAAAACAAAACATCATGAGATACAAGATCAGACTTGACACAATGGCAGACGTCAACCGCTTCGTGGGCATCGCAACCAAGTACAACGGCAAGATCGCCCTGACCGACGGAGACAACTTCACCGTAAACGGCAAATCGCTCCTCGGTGCAATGTACACCTTTGAGTGGGATCAGATCTACTGCGAATCCGAGAACGAGATCTACCACCTCATCAAGGACTTCATCGTAGGCGACTCCGAGCCTGTAGAGGACTAATTAAAAACCCGAATAAAAAAGGCAATCTCAAACCGATCTTTGTCGGAACGAGGTTGCCTTTTTGTTCTGTGTTTTGTATACTGCCCTAAAAAGTCACGTCAGCTCGGTCAGGGTGCGGTCATTGTCGGGGAGAGCGCGGATCTGCTTTGCCGTCATGCCGGTCTGAGCCTTGAGAAGTCGCGTCAGCTGAGCCGTTGAAATGATCCCCACGCGCTCGGCAATATGTGAGAGGGGGAGGGTGGTGGTGCGCAAAAGACGAACAGCCGTAGCGGCGCGGATACTGCGAATATACTCGCCAAGCCCCATTCCAAAGCTTTCCTTACAGGTGTTGTAAAGCGCCGTGCGCGAAAGACCAATGGCTACGCTGACCGATTGAGACGTCAGCGTTTCCTCGGAGAGATGCTCGAAAACATAGCTTTCAATCTTGTAGGAAAGCGTTGTTTTTCGTTGCTTCATCCACTCGTGCAGGCGCACGTAAGCGGCGGACATCGAAAGGATCCGTGCAGTGGCGCGCAGGTGCTGGTCGTCGGTGGTGCTCATGGCGGCAAGATGCGCGTGGAGTACCTTTTTGTTCACGCTGTCGTGCAGGGATTCGATCTTCTCGCGCACAAGGTCCCTTCCGTCCTCGGGGAGGAATTGCCCCAGCATGAAATATCCAACGATACGGTCGTTTTCTGTGATCGGCGCCACTGCCTCGATCAGCCCCATGTGACAGTGATAGATGTGAATATCGCGCTTGAGACTACACTCAAAAAAACCGTGCTTGTCACTTTGCAGGCACTTTTCAGAAAGCTCCTTGGAGCGGCGGATCTCCTTGCAAAAATCGCACATGGTGTTGGGATGCGCATAGATCGTGTTTTGTTCTTCATCATAGATCACGGTTTTGATTCCCGTGACCAATTCTATATCCTCGCACAAGGATTTTAAGCGTTCGTCGGCATTCATAACATCACCTCGGCATAATTATATCATATTTTTGGCAATTTTCAAGAAAGAATTTGTAAAAAAAGTTTGAAATGCACCTTTTTGTGAACAAAAAGCACTTTTTTATACAAGAAAATTATGATATAATAAAATCGTAGTATTATACCCATAGCAAATTTAACTTTAAATGAGGAAAGGAATAACGTTATGATTAGAGAACTTATGAAAGAAGGATGCGGTATCCTCCGACTTGCCCCCACTTGGGTTCCGAGATCCTTTTGTATCCCCGGCAGACGCATTAAGCTTCATCCCGACGACTACTACGTGTTGGGTCTGGAGCGCGGAGGAATCGACGAAAGATGGTTCGCATCCACCACGCACGCAGACAACGGTCCCAAGACCCCCGACGACGAGGGACTCAGCTACGTGGTCTCTGCCGATGGGCAACGCCGCGTGCTGCTCCGTGATGCGGTAGCCGAATTGCAGGGCGAGCTGATCGGCGATGCGCTTTGGCAAAAATACGAGCGTTGGCCCATGTTCTCCAAATTCTTTGATAACAAGGGACCGCTCCCTCACCACATTCATCACCGCGACGAGCATGCGGCAAGAGTCGGCGAGAGCGGAAAGCCCGAAATGTACTTCTTCCCATCTCAGTGTAACAATCACGGCGGTACCTATCCCTTTACCTTCTTTGGTATTACCCCCGGAACGCCTCGCGAGGAGGTCAAGCGTTGCCTTGAGAACTTTGCAAAGGGTGACAATCAGCTGCTTGATCTGTCGCAGGCGTACAAGATCACGCTTGATACGGGTTGGGACGTTCCCCCCGGAGTACTTCACGCACCTGCAAGCCTTTGCACCTACGAGCCGCAGTTTGCCAGCGACGTTTACGCTATGTATCAGTCGGTTCTGTACGGCGGCGAGTGTGTCAGCGAGGATCTGCTTTGGAAGAATTGCCCCGAGGAGGAAAAGGGCAACTTCGACTATCTGATGGACGTTATTGACTGGGAGACCAACGTAGATCCCGATTTCAAGAAGAACCGCTTCATGAAGCCGATTGTGATCACATCTGATGCAGCGCACACCGAGGAGTGGATCTGCTACAAGTGTAGCACCGTTTCGGCAAAGCGTCTGACCGTTAATCCCGGACAGACCGTCACGGTTCGCGACGAGGCGGCATACGGCATGATCCTGATTCAGGGTCGCGGTAAGATGGGCAATTGGGAGATCGAGACGCCTACGCTGATCCGCTATGGAGAACTGACCAACGACGAATTCTTCGTATCCTACGACGCGGCAACCAAGGGTGTTACCATCACCAACACCTCGGCAACCGAGCCTCTCGTAATGCTCAAGCACTTTGCCGAGAACCCCGAGCTGAACAGATTTCAGAGCACGCTGGGAGAATAATTGAAATGTGGTATTCAAACGCTTACAGACGTCACCTCTGCGATATGCATATTGACGATTGGGACGACTCCTTTCTGAGTGAATTTTCCCCCGAGGTGTACGTGGAAAATCTGAAGACTGCGAAAATCCAGAACGCAATGCTGTATTTTCAGTCGCACGTCGGTCTTTGCTACTATCCCACCGAGAGCGGTGTGATGCACAAGGCGTTTATCGGGCGTGAGGACATGATGAAGCGCACCGTTGATCTCTGTCACAAAAACGGCATCACGGTAACGGGATACTACAGTCTGAACTATAATACCGCGGAGCATGACCGCCATCCGTCGTGGCGGATGATCGAAAAGGGCGGCAAGTCGCGCAGGGAAAACGGCACCACCGACGGAGGCGCGTTGGCGTTTGCTTCCAAAAAGGCGTTCCGCTACGGTCTTTGCTGCCCCAATAGCATGGAGTACCGCGAGTTCGTTTACGGGCAGATCGACGAGATGCTGAGCTATTTTGACGTAGAGGGTATGTTCTTCGATATGCCGTTCTGGCCGCACACCTGCTACTGCGAAAACTGCCGCGCAAGATGGAAGCGCGAGGTCGGTACCGAGTTTCCCGATCAGCCTACGGCGGACGGAAGTGAGCTACATATGCTTCGCATGCGCAAAAAACACGAGTGGATGGGTGAGTGGATCCAGAGTGTTACCGATCACGTCAAAAAGATCAACCCCGCTATTTCGGTGGAGCACAATTTTGCGCAGGGCATTGCCGCAAACTCCAACAACGGTTGCGCTAACGAGATCAACGAGGCGTCGGATTTCGTCGGCGGAGACCTGTACGGCGGTATCCTGAACCACTCGCTTGCCTGCAAGTTCTATAAAAATATTACCAAAAACGCGCCCTTTGACTACATGTTTTCGCGTTGTAAGCCCGCCCTTCGGTCGCATACGCTGACCAAGAGTGAGGACGAGATGCGAACCGAGGTCTTTGCAACCGTGGCACATCACGGTGCGACCATGGTGATCGACGCCATCGACCCCGTTGGCACCTTTGACAGTCGCGTTTACGAGCGGATCGGCAAGGTGTTCGGCGAGGCGGCTGAATACGAGCCCTATATGCAGAGCGGCAAAATGCGTGAGGACGTCGGTCTTTACTACGCCCTCAAGAGTCGCTTCGGTACCACGCAGAGCGGTTACGAAAGCAAGGGCGGAACCATTTCCGCATCCAAAACGCTGATCGGCGCGCATATTCCGTTCGGCGTCACGGGCAGCTTCCATTCTCTTGACGAATATCGGGCATTGATCATTTCCATGATCACGCCGCAGGAGAATGACGACGACCGCATCCTGCAATATCTTGAGAACGGCGGATGCGTTTACCTCAGTGGCGCGAGAGATGAAAAGCTTTTGAGCGCATTGACGGGTGGTCGAATGATCGGCTACACCGGTGAAAACAGCGTTTACCTTGCGCCCGCAGAAGGGAACGAGAAGCTGTTCGGCGGCTTCTGTGCAAAATACCCGTTGCCGTTCGAGGTTCAGGCACCCAAGATCACCGGCGTACAACGCGGAAACGTGCTTGCAACGATCACACTCCCCTATACGGGATCCTCGGACGTGCGTTTTGCGTCGATCCACTCCGATCCCCCGGGACCTGCCACGGAATATCCCGCGGTGATCGAGGGAACCTACGGAAAGGGACGCTTTATCTGGTCGGCGCTTCCCATTGAGGCGTTGGATATGGACGAGTACAGAGAGATCCTCATTGGATTTTTGAACCGTCTGCTCGAAAATCCCACGTATTCCTTCGTCAGCACGGCGCAGTCCGACGTGGAGATCACGGTATTCGACGACGCCGACGGGATCTACGTCAACGCCTTGCATCTGGACGAGCGCACGGTCATGCCTACCGTATCGCCGTTTGAGATCGGTGTGCGCTGCGATGGCGACGTGCGCGGCGTTGAGCTGTTGCCGTCCGGCAGATCCGTATCCTTTGAAAAGAGAGGCGACTACGTTTACTTTAAGACCGAGCCCATGCACGTATTCTCTATGTACCGTATTTTAGTCGAAAAGACCGACTGAAAATAAAAAATATTTTAAGGAGGACATGAATATGTCAATCAAACGCATTTTCCAAACCGGACTTGTACTATTGTTAGCATTGTCCATGCTACTGTCTTTCGCAGGTTGTAAAAAGGACGAAGCTCCTACCCCGACCGTTGGTGGCGAGGAGGAGACCGAAGACCCCAATGCAAAGAAAATGGCGTTTCCCAAAACCGACTTCAAGTCTGAATTCTGCATTCTTTATCCCGAGCACGGCGTATACAGTGACTTCTTTTTTGCAACCGAAGCCGATGCGGGTGAAACGGTTTCCGATGCAATTATGGAGCGTGCCGATTTGGTCTATGATTATCTCGGCGTGGACGTATACGGTGTTCCTACCCCCCCTGCACAACAACGAAATCGCAATTTTCTCGGTTTTCATAGAGCTGAGTAATAAGGTTGCCGCTGGGGATGACGCGTATCAAATGGTCCTTACCCAATGCTTCGGTGGCGTAACGCAAATGGCATCGGAGGGCTATTTGCTTGATTTTTATCAAATGGAGTACATTGATCTGGAAGCTGATTATTGGAATAAGACTGCGATTGATGATCTGGCAATTGGCGGAGTTGGCTACTATGCACTCAGCGACTATATGATCGCCGATCCCGACGCGATCTTCTTCAACAAGGAGATGCTTGCAAGCTACGAGGAGATGGAGGATCCGTATACACTCGTCAGAGAAGGCCGCTGGACCTTGGATCAGATGTTCCAGATGGCGTCCCAGGTCGATTTCGATAACGAAGGGCTTACCGACAAAAAGGACGGTACCTACGGGCTGACGGCGATGGCTGATGCGGTCTTTATCTCGTTCATCGACTCCTGCGGGGTGACTCTGATGGACGACTACGACGGAGTGAAGGTGCTCAACATGTCTGCGGGCAACCAGGACTACGCTGATCTTCTGTCAAAGGTATTTACGAATATGACCATGGATTGGGTGTATCTGCATCCGTACGTTGACGGCTACACGTGGGAAAACGATATTAGCTACAACAACGCACTTTTCAGCATGGAGAGCCTAAAGCAGGCATACAAGCACCGTGAATCCGAGGTGACGTTTGGTATTCTGCCATATCCTAAGGCAACCGAGCTACAGGAATACAGATCCTTCGACTGGTCGGGCATGATGTGTGACCCCAATACGGTTCAAAATACAGAGATGGTAGGGAAGACCTTGGAGGCGCTTGCGTTCTACAGCCAAACCACCACAACGGTTGCATATTATGAAAAGCTGCTGGGCGCACGTCTGGCAGATGCTCCCGACGATGCAGAAATGCTCAAGGTGATTTGGGACAGTATCGTTCTCAATCCTGCGATCAACTACATGGAAAGACCCGGAACCGATCTTGGCAACCTGATCTATTCCATTGCAAGAGGTGTGAGTGGAATTATGCGTAACGGTACCCCCGGCTTTGATATTGCTTCTCGCTGGCAGACGTATAAGAACGGAGCGCAGGAGCTGGTCGATAAATATTTGAACGGACAGAACGATTGATGGTCCTCCCTTCTGATATTGCGGGAGAAAAAGATTTCGGAGAAGAAGCCACGCAGGGCTCACGAAAAGAGTCGTTGCGGTTGTCTTCACCATTCTCCAAATAAGATTTTCAAAAAAGCAAAAAGCGTTTTCGCCAAGGCAAAAGCCGAGGCGTAAACGCTCTTTTTATTTATAATTATTGACCAAATGTTTTGCGTATTCACGGGGAGAAAGCTGCTTTTTCTTTTTGAACGCATAGCTGAAATAGGACTGTGAGGAGAATCCCGATTCATAAGCTACCTGCGTCAGCGTCATGTCGGTGGAGACCAACAACGTGACCGCTTTTTTGATCCGCTGATCGGTGATATACTCGTGAAGCGTCTTTCCCGTCGATGCCTTAAAGAGCTTGTGAAAATAGATCGGGCTGAATTTTGCCATGTCGGAAAGCCGTTCAAGACTGAGGTCTGAGGTCAGGTTGGCGTTAACGTATTCCAGCGTGCGTTCAATGACCTCGTGGTTATTTGCCTTTGGACTATGGTCG
>JAZRIE010000152.1:0-2980 GCA_045645105.1 Eubacteriales bacterium
AACCTACCGACAGGAAAATGACTGTTTTTTCGTTGTTCTTAACGAATAATCCGAAAATACAGAAACCGCAGATTGATTTTCATTTATAAAACAAGGTTGAAATCGGCGATAAAATAAAAAAGGGAGGTAAGCAATGAAACGCATTTTACCCGAAGAGCAGTTGATTGAATATGCGAAGTCATATTTGAAGGCAAAAGGATTTAAGAATAAGAATAAGCGATGGACGAAAGATACGGGTGAATTTACCCTCTGCTTTTATATTCAAGGTAGCTCATATTCAAAAGAAGATTATTATATCCGCCCGGGAATTTTCATCAACGCTCTAATGCCCTGCGACGACTTTTATGGTCATTTTATGCTTGCAATTGAGCCTTCAACGCCTGAAGAAGTAGTAAGCAAATTTGACGATTGGTGTGAAGAATGGACAAACAAATCTTTAATCAAAGAACGATTGCTTGCGTTTATGGAATGGGAAAAACGAAATCCTTTAGAAAAGCGGAGAGCTGGTTTGGTTGATTACGATGCAGATCCTGTTCCTTCACGCGAGTTTTTTGCAACTACATTGGTTTTGAAGCAGTTTATCTTAGATAACTTTTAACATGATTAAGCCCCAACAGACTTTGAGATAATATCTGTTGGGGTTTTATTTGTTTACCGCGAAGCAAATCTGTGCCATATGGAAAAATAATTTTTGAATTCTCCGCTAATTTTGCACGTTCTTTTGAGGGCTGTTCTTTGTTCGGGGTGACCTATTCGCGAGATTCGAGCCCCGCCGCCTTGATCTTTGCTTGGAGTCACTTGCCGCGCATTACTTCAATTCCGTCTTGACAACCTCTGAGAAATCGTGTATAATAAAACAAAGAAAACGAAAAAGGAGAGCGAATATGAAAAAACTTGGCTTTGGCATGATGCGTCTGCCTCTGTTGAATGCGGATGATCCCAAATCCGTCGATATTGCCGAGGTCTGCCGCATGGTAGACGTCTTTATGGAGCGCGGATTTACTTATTTTGACACGGCGTATATGTATCATCAATTTTACAGCGAGGAGGTCGTGCGCGAGGCACTCGTCAAGCGCTACCCCCGTGAGAGCTTTCAGCTTGCCGATAAGCTCCCCAGCATGTTCCTCAAAAAGGAGGGCGATCAGGAGCGCATTTTTGCCGAGCAGCTCGAAAAATGCGGTGTGGACTACTTCGACTATTATCTTGTCCACAGTCTGAACGCCGCGCACTACGAGACCGTTACGCGACTTGGCAGCTTTGAGTTCGTCGCCGAGCTGAAGCGTCAGGGCAAGGTGCGCAAGATGGGCTTTTCGTTCCACGACAGTGCTGAGATGCTCGACCGTATTCTTTGCGATCACCCCGAGGTCGATTTCGTGCAGATTCAGCTCAATTACCTCGACTGGGACAGCGAGAACGTGCAGTCGCGTCTCTGCTACGAGACCTGTCTGCGCCACGGCAAGCCCGTGATCGTGATGGAGCCCGTGAAGGGGGGGACGCTGGCAAAGGTTCCCGCGCGTGCCGAGGAGATGCTCCGCCGCGCCGAGCCGAACAACTCGGTAGCGTCGTGGGCGATCCGCTTTGCGGCAAGCTGCCCCGAGGTCTTTATGGTGCTCAGCGGCATGTCGAATATGGAGCAGCTTTGCGATAACCTCGGCTACATGACGGATTTCGTGCCGCTGACCGACGCCGAGCGCGAGATGCTTGCAGAGACGGTGCGCATCATTCACGCCGACATCGCGGTTGCCTGCACCTCTTGCCGTTACTGCGTGGACGGTTGCCCCAAAAATATTGAAATTCCGAAATATTTTGCGCTTTACAACCAAGCCGTGCACGCCGAGAGTCAGGAATTTTCCACCGAGGAGTTCTACTACGAGAACCTGACCAAGACCTACGGCAAGGCATCCGACTGTATCCGTTGCAAGAAGTGCGAGCAGGTTTGCCCTCAGCACATTCGCATTACCGCCGCGCTCAAAAAGGTCGCGGAGCTATTTGAAAATTAAAGCGAAAAGGAGAAATGATATTATGACACAGATCCTTATGAAAGCACGCCAAACGGTTGGCGGTAAGCTTCTTTTAACGGTGGGAGCGATCACGGGCGCGGTCGTGCTTCCTCAATTGGTGCATTTGATCGGCTCTTTATCGGGCGTTGGCTCGGCACTTGGCGAGATGCTTCTGCCCATGCACTTTTTTGTGATCCTCGCGGGCTTTCTGGCAGGTCCCACGGTGGGCTTTGCCGTCGGAGCCTGCGCACCGTTGGTCAGCAGCTTGATGTCGGGAATGCCCAAGGAGGCGGTTCTTCCGTTCATGATGCTCGAGCTGATCGGCTACGGTATTATGGCAGGGCTTTTGAGCAAGACGAAATTTAACGGTTTCCTCAAGCTTCTTGCGGTACAGCTTGGCGGTCGCGCTCTGCGTGCCGTGGCGGTGCTGACCGCGGTCTACGCCTTCGATCTGCAAACGGTCGGTGTGGCGTCGATCTGGAGCACGGTTCGCGTGGGGCTTTTAGGCATTCTGCTCCAATGGTGTCTGCTTCCGCTTCTCATGTCCTATCTGAACCGATCGGAGACGAGCCGTGACTGATCTTGAGAGAGCCAAATCCCGATTGGTGTCGCAACCGTCCTTGACCTGCGTGCTTTGTTGCGGCGAGACGGTATACCAAAGCGAGAAAAAGGGCGTTGCCCCGATGATGGGCTTTCTTGACGACGGCACAGATCTCTGCGGCTTTTCCGCGGCAGACCGTGTGGTCGGCAGAGCGGCGGCGTTTCTGTTCGTTCTCGCGGGCGTGCGCGAGCTTTACACCGACGTGATCAGCGAGGGGGCATTGCAGGTGCTTGACGACCACAAAATCCCCGTCACCTACGGGACGCTTGCGCCCTATATCATCAATCGGCGCGGCGACGGACGTTGTCCGATGGAGACCGCCGTCGAGGGGATCGACGATCCCGAAGCCGCCCGTGAAGCCATTCGCGGGACCATGTTG
>JAZRIE010000153.1:0-1661 GCA_045645105.1 Eubacteriales bacterium
CTATGAAAAGGATCGCCGGCAGATGTACGTCGATCCCGTTACGCGCGTCAACGAGTGGTGGGAGAAGGATATGCCGCTTTCTGCCGAGAGCTACGCCGATACCGTGGCGGATCTGAAGCTGATCGGACTGCACGAGGAGGCGGAAAAGCTTTGCGACCGTGCCATTGCCGAGCTTGGCGAGAACGAATCGGTGCATGCGTATTTTATGAAGGGCTGCGCCCTGCTGTATCGCTACGATCCCGAGGGCATGCGCTATTTGTATCACGCGGTGGAGAAAAACAAAAATTATCTGGAGGAGGGACTTCAGGTAATGGGGATGTTCTGCTGCTATACGGGCAGAGAGAAGGAGCTTGCGGAGTATCGCGCGTTTGCGGCAAAGCAGACGCAAAAGGATATTGACGAGGACAGTCAGGCGGGATTTCTCTCCAAGCACGACCGTCTCGGCGCCGAGCAGTTGCCCGACGGAATGCTTGAGGACATTCTCGGATACATCAAGTCGGTGGATCAGGATATTATTCAACGGATCTTTTTGGTGCGCAAGACGGTCAGCGAGAGCTTCTTTACCAGTGCCTTCGTCATTCATTTCTACGGCGGCACCGACGAGCAAAGAGACGAGATCATGCACAAGATCTTCCGCTATCTCGATTCCTATCCCGCAGATTGGCATTTTTCGCTGTTTGACTATTTCGAATATCCCGAGGTCAAGGTGGAAAAGATCAAGGGAAGCCTCGTTTACACAAAAAGCAAATAAAACATTGTAAGGAGAATATGATTATGACGCTAAAGAAATTCTGTGAGGAAAAGGGCATTGATGCAAGCCGCGCGATCGATCTCGTGGTGGTCAACAGTGGAGGCATCCTGCCGCAAAAGGTCGGTATGCAGGGCTTTTTCGTTGAGGTCACCGATACCGCGCTCGTCTTTTACAACGATAAGCTCGGTGTCAAAAAGGAGATCCCGTTTGACGGCTTTGAGTACGCTGAGTTTGGCATCGGAAGCGGCAATCTGTGGCTGCAGTGCAGGGTGAACGGAAAGCCCTTGATCTTCTGTACCACGCGAAAGAAGTGGAAATCCGACGCGGCAAAGCTTTTGATGGAAAAGATCGGCGAGAAGACCGAGCTGATTGATATGAAGGAGTATAACGGTTACACGGGTAAGCTTTTCTTTATCTACATGTTCAAATAATGACGCAGAATCAAAAAACTCCGCAGACGCATCGATGGGTCTGCGGAGTTTTTTTGATTGCGTTACAGAAGGGTCTCGTAGTAATAGATGGGGAGCGCCGACCAGCCGTGGCAAAGACTGCCCGCATTTTTGAAATCACGCTCACCGAGAACGGTTTCCCAAAAGGTGGTTGCACCGCCGCGCAGCATGCCAAGATAAACGCGGACGATCTCGGAAAGCACCACGCTCTTGTATTTTCGTTTATCGGTGGCAAGCAAAGCGTCGTAGCGGAAGCCGACCATGCTCAACGTGTCGGAAACAACGTCAAGTCCGGTATCTGCGGCACCGTTGACGGAAAGCACGGCAAGAATTTTGGAGTCCTTGAGATCGATTTCCTTTGCCGCACCGCAGTACAGGCAAAGACTGTTGGTCAGCACGCTGAAGCGCGTAACAAGTCGGATCGTAGCCATGTCGTTCTGTGGGCCAAGGAGGTGGATTAC
>JAZRIE010000154.1:0-4120 GCA_045645105.1 Eubacteriales bacterium
GGTGGTCGATCTTGCCGTGGCGTATTACCGACCGCAGTTTTCGGTTGAATAAATGCAACCAAAAGTTTATTGACAAGCTCCATCAAAAATGCTATAATATCATTACCAAAAAACCGGAGGATACAACATGAAACCCGAAAAAGAATACCGAAGCTACGTCAACTACTTTCAAAAATGGGAGGGTGCCGGCATTACGGGTCTCTCCATGGCAGCCGTGGGATTTTTGTTTTTGTGGATGGGAATGTCCTTTGCTTCCTACGTCATTGCCATCGTGCTGATGCTATCGGGGCTTTCTCTGTTTTTCTACGGAAGCATCGGTCGCGCGCATGAAAACGACCTGCAAAATCAGATCGACCGCACCATGACCGCAATCGAATTTAAGGAGCTTGAGGAGGACACGCGTCACTTTTTCCGTCGCGTTCCCAAAACGCCCGAGATCCGCGAGTTCGGCGGCTACGCGATGCGCGAGGGGTTGCTCCTCAAAAAGCAAAAAAGCGGAAGCCTTTGCTCCTCGGAGTACACCTGCGCCAAAATGCTGTTTTTGACCGACGCCTTTTACATCAAGACCTCGACCTTCTCCTTTATCTCGAACGAAAAGAAGAAGGAGACCTATGAAATTCGCTTTGACGCGCTGACCGACGTGACGGTCGAGCGTGAGCGCTTCAATCTCAAGTCGGGCAAAAACACATACGTTGCAAAAACCTGCCACGTCGCCATTCGCTACGATGGGGAGAAGATCCTGCTGCTCCCCGCAAAGGACGACATCTACACCGATGAATTCGTAAACGATTTAAGAAGAAAGCTTCTGAACCAAGCCTGAGTGAGAAAAATAAAAATTTTCCAAACTTTTTTTCAAAAAGGTCTTGCAATTTCTTTTGAGTTGTGATACAATATGATGGTATATGGATGAAAGCCGTGCGCACCCTCTCAGGCGCCGCTTTTACAGTATCATTTCTTTCAAAATTCTAAGGGAGGTGAACACACATGCCGAATATCAAGTCTGCAAAGAAGAGAGTAAAGGTTATCGAAACCAAGACCCTTCAAAACAAGATGCACCGTACCGCACTCAAAACCGAGATGAAGAAGTACGAGGCAGCTCTGGCTTCCGGTGATATGGAGGCTGCACAGGCAGCTTACAAGTCCGCCGTGAAAAAGGTTGACCAGGCAGCAGCTTACGGAATCATCCATAAGAATGCCGCTGCTCACAAGAAGAGCCAATTTACCAAGAAGCTCAACGCACTCAACAAGTAATAACCATTTGTTCGCGGAATAACCCACCGCGCACGATAGAATGAACGCAGTGATGCAACAGTCACTGCGTTTTTTCTTTTGCGAAAAACAAATTCTTTTTCACAACCTTTCAAACCGTCATAATGTATTCACAATTTTGTTATATAATAATGAGAGATATTCGCAATTTTTTCGATACATATATTACAAACAGAAGGAACGTAACGTTATGAACAAAAAAGCAGTGCTTCCCACGATACTTCGACCCGCCCTTTTCGTCTGCGTGGGAGCGGCAACGATCCTACAGACACTTGCGGTGCTTTTCTCCTACACGGGCAGCTCCAACTACTTTGACAAAGGCGCGATCCTCCCCACCCTTTCGGCGATCCTTGTGGTCGTTGGAATGATCTGCGGAACCGTCGCCGCGTGCATGACCGATCCCAAAGCCCTGAGCGCGTCCCCCTTCTCAGAGCGAGACAGCTTCCCGATCTCCGCCGTCGGATTTATCCTCACGGCGATCCTGCTTCCGCTTCACGCGCCCGAGGCACGCATGACCCTTACGGTCGTCACGTCGGGACTTCTGATCCTTGCAGCACTCTATAGTCTCTTGTCGTCTCGCGCCGACTACCGCCGTCAACACGAGGGGCTTCTCGCATTTCTCGGCATGGCGTCGGTCGTTGGTTGTATCCTTGCCGCCGCATATTTCTACTTTGACGTCACGGTCGAAATGAACGCGCCGCTCAAGGTTGCGGTACAGATCGGGCTTGTCAGCGCGATGCTCTCCTACACGGGCGAGATCCGCTACCTGCTCGGCAAGCCGATGCCGCGCGTGTACCTGACGGTCGCATCGTGGACGATCGCTATAGGATCTCTTGCGTCGCTCGCGGTCCCGATCGCCTGCTTCACGCAAAAGCTGCCGCGCGTTGACTACGCAGGGGGCGCCGTGCTTGTCCTCTGCCTTGCCCTGACGCAGATCTTACGCATCAAAACGCTTTTGACGCCTCCCGCAGAGGATACGGCGTCTAAGACCAACGATACTGAGGACAACGACTCCCGCGAACCGAACGACACCGACGGCACGCCCGACGAGGACGGAAAGGACCTGACATGAACGCCAACACACGAATTCAATGGTTGCACAAAAAAATGACGATGAACAGTTACCCGAACGCACAGCGGCTTGCCGAGCGCTTTGGGATCTCTCACCGTCAGGCACAGCGTGACATGGACCATTTGCGACGCGAGCTGGGTGCTCCGATCGCCTACGACAAAACACGCAAGGGCTTCTATTATACCGAGCCATACGTTCTGCCCGTCCTGCTCAGCTCCGACAACGACGATTTCTATATGCCCGAGATCTTCAACGCCGAAAAGCAGGAGCTTGCCGCCGACGAATCGATCATTCAGATGCAGATCCCCTATTCGGCAACCGTAGAGATCAAAAACAAGCTGACGGCGTTGGAGCTATCGCCTTACATTATCTCGAAGGAAGCGCGCGACCGCTACGTTTGCGAATTTCACAGCATCGAACGCTTTATCGGACTGCTCCTCTCGCTCGACGCCGACTTTCGTCTGATCGAGCCGTTTTGGTTGCGTGAGCGGATCGTGCGCAGTGCCAAGCGCGTGCTGAATAATAACAGTGAGGAAAATGAATAATCAATTTTCAGAACTCCGTCATTCCCGTCCCCGCAATCGCGTCGAAATCCGATCTGATAAAAAAACAACCTATCCGAACCCGCTGGGGTTTGGATAGGTTGTTTTTGGTGGATGCGTGGACTTTAAAGTCGAACACCGCCATCGTGGTATGAAGCTTGGCATAGCACCGCACTCCCCCGATAATTGGGGGCGGCAACTTGCCGCTGGTGGACCATCAAGGATTTTGCCCTTCGGGCAATATTCCTGCGCGCGCCGCTGGTGAGCAAGCTCCCCGACGGCTTTGCTTGGAATGCGAACCTTATTCTGCAAGACGTTGTCTTGCAGAGCAAGCTCGATCCCAAGGATAATCCATCAAAAAAAAACCTATCCGAACCCGCTGGGTTTGGATAGGTTGTTTTTGGTGGACTCATATTCTCCAAATTCGAACCCAATTCATTGGAAACGTCCTCAAGAGAGATCTCTTGAGAACGGTCGTTTTTGTAGTTGTAGGTGATGAGTAACTTGTCATCATAGAGATAAATGCGGTTGATGAAAATGTCAATTAATTGCTTGCACGCCTTGGGATCGGTCGGATCAATATCCCGAAAACGTTTGATGTAGGCAACGATCTGCTCCTTTGTGATCGTCGGCTTTTTCAATTCCTCTTTCCAAAGCTTCTCTTGCACCTCTTGTTTGCTCGTCTCCAACTGCTCCAATCGCTCGCGCGTGGAGCTTGTCAGGATCCCCATTTGAATGGCGTTGAGCATGTTCTCAATGCCTTTTTCAATTTCCTTCAGTCGCGCCTTTAACTGTGGGATGCGTTTGTTTTCCTCACCCAACATGGACAGTACGCGGTCTGCGATGATGTCGATCAGCTTGTCATCCATAATGAATTTGACGGTATAGTCGATCACGATGCGCTCGATCCAATCCTTTTTGACCGCGCGACGCGTGCAGCCCTTCTTGCGCTTGGCATTGCCACATTTGTAATAATAGTGGATCTCGCCATGCCTGCCTGTGCCACTCTCGCCTGCCATTGCCGTGCCGCACCGACCGCAATAGAGCTTGGTGGTGAGCAGATAATCGACCTTTGACAATTTGTTGAGCGCGGGTGTGCGCTGGGACTTTTCCATTCGATGTTGCACGCGCTCAAACAGATCGTCGGGAATGATGCGCGGAATACCGTCCTTGTGAAAGATCTCATGGAATCGGTATTCCCCAAGATAGCGGCGGTTCTTGAGCATCTTGTGAACGG
>JAZRIE010000155.1:0-3327 GCA_045645105.1 Eubacteriales bacterium
CTCAATGCCAAAATCGACGATGAAGGACATCAGAAACGGCAGACACAGATCCGCCAGCACCTCGCCCATCATCATCAGCGGTGAAACGATCGCAAAAAACGCATACGGTTTGATGTATTTGAATAGTTTTCTCAAGTTGACCTCCTTTGGGGGACGCGTTTTTCTTGGGGGACGCGTTTTTCTTGGGGAAACTTTTTGGAAAAAGTTTCCCCAAACCCCTTCAAAAACTTTTAACCCGTTTTTAGGGTAGATATAACCGTTTATGCTCTGCCTCGGACGGTTATTGAGGGCATAATCGGGAATGTTTGCGGACAGAAGGAAAGGTACTGCCGATAGCGGTCAGGGACCACCAACCCTGCCCGCTCCACATATGTTGTTTTGCACGGAATAACGCACGATGCTTAAAATTTTCTCAAGCTCGCAGGGGAGGGGTTTCCCCTCCCGCGAACGAACACTCATCGCGATAAAATCGATATTCGCACAACCATTTAAATGATTGCAACCCCATAGGGACAGGCATTCACCCTCATGCCCTGAATAAAGGTTCGTGGCAGAGCATAAACGCTTTTATCTGTCCGTAAAACGCGGTACAAGCTTTGAGGGGTGTCGGGGAACGCAGCGGCTTTGCCGCTGACAACATGGCTTGCCATGTTTACTTTTCTTCGAAAGTTCTCTGACAAAAAAACAAAAAGACAATTTGGTAATTTTTTCATTATTTTGTTCAAGTATTCTTTTTCATATAATCGGGCAAAATATTGTCACGCATACGTTCCAAAAATTTCAAAAGACAAGCGGTTTCGTCCTCGGAAAAGCCATTCATCAAGGTCGCGTCGATACATTTCAGCCTCTCTCGCACGCACTCGTTATGTGCCCTGCCGCCCTCCGACAGATACACACGCACCACACGCATATCGATCAGATCTTGCTCGCGCCGCACCAAGCCTTCCTCCTCCATTCTTCTCAGCGTCACGCTGACGGTGGGTGGCTTGAGATGCGTTTTGTATACCAGATCAAGCTGACTGCATCCGTCCTCTCGCGCCAGCACACGCATGATCAGTCTTGCGCTCTCCTGCGACATCACACCGTCCAGATCGTAGGTTCGCATCTTGGCGTGATGCAGCCGCGCGATCTCGTTGATAAGCATGGGCGGAGTAGCGGGGATCGGATGCTCGATCTGCACGGGCGGGATACAAAGTCTTGTTTCGTCCATCGTCCTCTCTCCTTATTGTTTTCTTACCGATCTATTATATCAAAAAAATAAAAACGTTTATAGCACAAAATGTAATTAGTTTATGAATAAACAAATTTTTCTGTGAATTTCCCACCTTGTTTTGGGCTTCCGCGTATGGTCATAATTGTTACTTATATTCGTCCTGCCATCGGTGCAAATTAGTATCAGCAATCAAACGGCGGCACAGCGTACTGTCTCGCTCCGTTTTGCGAAAAGATGAAAGATCGGCGCACACGCGCTTGGTTTTTGATAGAAAGGTTTGCCAAAATACAATGAAGAAAAAATCATTTTTAACGCTCCTGTGCTACCTGTTGCTGACGCTTGCCGTTGCCTTTTCCTCCGCAACCCCAATCGCAGGGCAAAGCATCACTCAAAAGGAGCATAACGCCACGAGCGTTGCCGCATTTGCCATGTCCAAAACTGCCCCCCTTACCATCGATTCGGATCTTGACGCTTATCCCACAGCCAATTTTCCGCCCGAGGCGTTGGAGGGTCTGCTCCTCTACCCCGGCGGAATGCCCTTTGGCGTCAAGTTTTACACCGACGGTGTGACGGTGGTAGGTTTTTGCGACGTGGAGATCGACGGCGGAAAAAAGGTCAACCCCGCCGCCGACGCGGGACTGAAGCAAAAGGATGTGATCCTGCAGGTCAACGGCGAGGCACTTTTGGGGGCTTCTCAGCTGACCGACTTGATCGAAAACTGCGGCGGCAACACACTGACTCTGCATTGTCGACGCGGTGCTAACGAATTTGACGTCTCTCTGACTCCCGTATACTGCCCCTCCGAGTCGCGCTATAAGACGGGCATCTGGGTGCGCGACAGCGGCGCGGGGATCGGCACGGTCACCTTTATTCTGCCCGACACAGGTGCCTTTGCGGGGCTTGGTCACGGGATCTGCGACGCCGACACGGGCGAGCTGATCTCCATGCGGCGCGGAACCGTCTCCGACGTGACCATCAGCTCGGTGGTACGCGGCACACCCGGCGCGCCCGGGGAGCTGAAGGGCTTCTTTCACGCAGGAAAGGTTGGCGCGCTCCTTGGGAACTCGACCTGCGGCGTTTGGGGTGTCTTTTCGGAAGTTCCCGCGCTTGACTGCGAGCCGATGCCCGTGGCGCTACACGACGAGATCGAAGAAGGCGACGCCTATATCCTCTCGACGCTCGACTCCAACAAGACCGACCGCTACGACGTAAAGATCTCGAATATCAACCGCGACGCAAATGGTCCGAAATGCTTCACCGTGACCGTGACCGACCCCGACCTGCTCGCCATCTCGGGCGGTATCGTTCAGGGAATGTCGGGCTCCCCCATCATTCAGAACGGCAAGCTCATCGGCGCGGTAACGCACGTTCTTATCAACGATCCCACCACGGGGTACGGAATATTCATTGAGAATATGCTCAACGCGGTCAACCTTCCCATGGCAAGGGCATCGTAACACTAAAATTGAACAAAAATGTTGTCCTTATCGTAACACACTCCTATTTGGTGTTATTTTAAGGACAACAACTATTTTTTGGGGGGATGTTGTCCTTATTATAACACACTCGTTGCGGTATCGTTCAAGGGATAGGTGTGGACAAATTCATAATTCTATGATATAATTATAAAAAAGTTCCAACCTTTTTTAAAATCCGTGTCTATATGGGTGAAAGCTTTCAACGAGGTACAAACAAGTGAACAGACAAGATGCCGAAAAAATCATAACTGAATATCTCAAGCCTATATTTGGCTTTGCACTTAAGCGGTGTAAAAATGCATACGATGCGGAGGATCTGTCGCAGGATATCGTGTTAAAAGCGTTCCGCGCACTTTTGATCAAAGACAATATCGGGGACGTCAGCAAATTTATTTGGACGATTGCGCATAATGCGCTCAGTAATTATTATAGAGATGCCGCCAAAAGCGTGATAGGCGTATCCATTGATGAGGTAGCAGAGGTCATTGCAGACCCGGACTCTATTTTTGATGACAACGACAACGCTGATAGCGTCCGCAGATTGCAGAGCGAAATCGCATATCTTTCAAAACTCCAACGCAAGATCGTAATTGCATACTATTTTGAAAATCGCAAGCAAGCCGATATTGCTAAGGA
>JAZRIE010000156.1:0-6115 GCA_045645105.1 Eubacteriales bacterium
TTGTGTGGATGCCTTCATAGTCCTTGGATCCAATATCCTGCGCCACCGATACGCCCGCTCCTAAGGAAAGATTCATAAATAACAGTGTGATCAGGTTGATCAAGGACCCGCACGATCCTACCGCCGCAAGTGCCGTCTCACAAGCCTCAGGCGTGTCTCCGCCCCAACGTCCCACCACGATGGTGTCCGCCGTATTGAACAAAAGCTGCATCACACCCGTAATCATTAGCGGAATGGCAAACTTAATGATCTGCGGCAGAAGCGGTCCCTCTGTAAAATTGCGAATCCTTTTCGTTTGTGTCATGTTCACAACCGTCCTCTCATTCGTTTTTACGCTCGACTCATTATACTCTTTCCCGGGTGGTTTGTCAACCCCCCTTTCCCTTTTTTTCATTTTTCTCAGTGAAAAATTGTAAACAAAAATCTTTTCTTCAAAAACTCTTGAAATAAGAGTAAAAATATGATAAAGTATATATACTATCTAATATTGAGAGGCTTTTATGAAAACGTTTTTAAAATGGCTGACGCAGGGATGCGTGTATTTTACGGTGCTGTCGCTCTTGATCCTCTTTGCAAATCTTCTCGTGACCGATGGCATCTCCTCAAAGGGGATCTCTCCCGTGGCATTCCTTTTGTTCTTCCCCTGCGGTCTTTGTATGTCGGCGGGTGAGCTGCTCCTGCGTAACAAGGCACTTCCCCGCTGGGGTCGCTTTCTGCTCCATTACGGCATCTCGGTGCTGGCTGTCTTTTTGATGCTCTATTTGCCTGTCAGCACAAACAACGACCCCATGAATAAGCTGCTGATGTTTATATTATTATCCGTCGTCTATTGGGTACTGTTCGGTGTAGTCATGCTGATCTACACGCGCGTGCGCCGACTGCTGACGGAAGAGGATTAAGGAAAAAGCATGGATTCAAACAAAGAAAACGACCTGCTCGCATATCTGATCATGGTGATCGCGGTGCTTTTACTGCTTTGCCTGATCGCCGCCGCGACGCTTGCCGTTGTAAAGCTCGTGAACGCTTCAGACAAGCCGGACGATCCCCCCGCGACCGATGCTGCAACCGATACGGAAACGCTTCCCACGCAGGTGGATCCGCTGACGGTAACGCTTGCAGAAACCCCCGACGCAGGTATGAAATATATCGACAAAATGATCTTTTTCGGTGAATCGACCACGGCGCATCTGCGCTCACGCGGCGTTCTGACGGGCGGAACAGGCACAAAGCAGGTTTGGTCAGATGCAAGCGGTACGCGTATGCTGTCCTCTCGCACAACCTCCGAGCCGATCGTCTATCCCGAAACGGGAGAGAGCCTGACGATTGCCGAAGCGTGCGCCAAGGCTCAGCCCGAATATCTGGTGCTTTGCTTCGGGCTGAACGGCATCAGCGGCTTTATCCGGGACAAAAGCTCCTATGTAAATGCCTACAACAAATTGATCCGTTCGATACACGAGGTGTCGCCCAACACCAAGATCATTTTGCAAGCCGTTTATCCCGCTGCAGAAGGCTCGAGCAGTCAAGCCTTTGGTTGGGATATTGCTACGTTGAACGAAAACATCAACACGATCAATTCGTGGCTTCCCGAGATCGCGGCAACACATGAAAACGTCCGCTATGCCGATACGGCGGCGGTATTGAAAAATGCCAACGGCGCTCTTGGCGCGTCCTTTGACAACGGCGACGGCATCCACCTCACCGCCACGGCGTATGAGGAGATCCTTGGATACCTGCGCACGCACGCATGGCAATAACAGAAAGGAACTTGACGACATGAAAAAAATATTGACCGCTCTGCTTGCCCTTTCCCTTCTCCTTTTGGCAGTAGGCTGTAACGCGACGACCTATCAAAACGACGTCCCCGTGAGCACTCTTGCCGATACGGTGATCACCGCGCTGAATGACGGCAAGGACTACTCCGCCGCCGAGGACGATTTTCTGGACAGCTATTTTGCAAAGCCCGACTATGTAACCGAGTCGGTGATCCGCTTCTCGACCGACGGAAACGACCTCAACGAGTTTGGCATCTATCACGTGACCGACGGCAACGCCGACGCAATGAAAGCACTTCTTTCCAAATATCTGACCGATTTTTACGACCTTTACAACGCAAACTACCTGCCCGAGGAAACGCCGAAGCTCCGCGATGCCGAGGTGAAGGTCTTTGGTAATTACGTGGTCTACGCCATGCTGAACGACACCGACCGCACAACACTCTTTGACGCGATCGAAAACGCATTGAAGGCTTAAAAGCCTGTAAAATAGGACTGCATCACGCTTCGATGCAGTCCTCATTTTTTATTGATCATAACGCCTTCCCTGATAGGAATTTCTCGCGTATAAGAGCTTATCAATGTCGTTGATGACCGTGGTCTTTTTTCGGCTCCAAAGAGGGGCGATCAGGTCGTCTGCCGCACCGTCTCCCGTCAGCCGTCCGATCACCGTGTCGGGTGGAAGCAGCTCAAGCGCGTCGGCTACCAATCGAATATACCGCTCGCGTTCGAGCGGCTCGTACTCCCCTCTCTCATACAGTCTTGCAAGTGCCGTTCCGCGCAGGACGTGCAAGAGGTGTATTTTGACCTGATCGGGATGCAATCTTGCCACCTCACGAACGGTCTGCATCATCGTTTCGTCGTCCTCGTCGGGAAGCCCTAAAATGATATGAACGCAAATGCCGATCTTCGGTGACGCGTTGCGCAGTGCCGAAAAGCCATGGCAGAAAGTCTCAAAATCGTGTCCGCGGTTGATGCGTGAGGCGGTCTTATCGGACGAGGATTGAAGCCCCAGCTCGACGGTCAGCACGGTGCGCTCGGCAAGCTCACAAAGATACGCCACTACGTCGGGCGGCAGACAGTCGGCACGCGTGGCAATGTTCAATCCGACGATACCTTCCTCGCCAAGTGCTTCCTCATACTTTTCTCTGAGCACCGCGAGCGGCGCGTAGGTGTTGGTGTGCGCTTGAAAATATGCAATACACCGCGAGGTGTCCCATTTGCGTGAAAACTGCTCCTTTTGCAGACGAACCTGCTCCGCGACGGATAGGAGCGCATCGGGCGCAAAATCTCCGCTTCCGCGATCCGAGCAGTAAATACAGCCGCCGCGTGCGCATCTGCCATCGATATTCGGGCAAGTAAAGCCCGCGTCAAGCGGAAGCTTGGCGCATTTGCCGCCAAAGGTGCTTCGCAGGTAATAGTCGTAGGTGTAATACCGCTTGTTGGTGTCGCTATGGGGAAAGGGATTGCGCTCTGCTTGTGTCATGTGCAATTCTCCTTTCCCCATTATACTTATGAAAATTATTTTTTTAGATTGGAATTTTCACGAATGAATTTTGCATATCTCGCACCAACACTTGTATGACGTGTATAGAGAACAAAATCCTCTCTATAGTAAATCGGTTCTTCTATCAAAAAGAAATGATTACTTCCTTTTTCCTGATGGTCGTCGTAATAGGATCTTCCCGTCTCAAAAAGATAGACCGCTCCGTCCGATGCCGTTCTCCATTCAAACCCTATCGTCCCCGAAGAGATTTCCGTGGTCGTACTGTAATAGATATGGTAAATACCCGTTCCGTTTCTATAAAATTCCAATATAAAGCGATAGTTTTCTCCTCCACCCAAAAAAAGAGGATCTGTACTCTCAAAAACGTACCGAGCGCCAAAATCAATCACGTCTATAAACGGTTCATCAAATTCACCTTTACAAGAAGTAAAAGACAACGTTATACTCAGAGAAATGAGAATCAACAATGCTGAACATAAAAATCTTTTCATAATTTATCCCTTTCCATCGCTCCTGAAACACAATTTTTAAAACGGTTCATTCAACCCACCATCTGCTCCAGCGCGGCGATGCGTGCGCAGAGTGTGAGGATCGACATTGCCTTTTTCAAATCGGCTTGCGACGGGAAGGTGGGAGCAAGACGGATATTGCTATCGTCGGGATCGTTACGGTAGGGGTAGGTCGCGCCAACGTTGGTCAGCGTCACACCCGCCTCCTTGCAAAGCTGATAGGTACGCTTTGCGCAGCCCTTCCTGACGTACAGGCTGATGAAATAACCGCCGATCGGCTTCGTCCACGTCGCAATGCCCGTGTCGGCAAGATCTCTTTCAAGGATCTCCAGCGTGATCTCAAACTTGGGACGAATGAGGTCGGCAAGCTTCATCATATGCGAGCGCATATTCTCGGCATTTCCGAAATAACGGATATGACGAAGCTGATTGAGCTTATCGTGTCCAATGGTCTGCGACGCGAGGATCGGCATAAATTGCGCCATGTTCTCCTCGGATGCGGCAAGAATCGAAACGCCCGCACCGGGATAGGAGATTTTCGAGGTAGACGCGAAATAGAACACGCGGTTGCGGTTGCCGTACTCGGAGCAGAGCGCAAAAATATCGGCAAGGGTGTCCTGACGGTCGGCGTACAGATGATGCACGGCGTATGCGTTATCCCAGAAGATACGGAAATCGGGCGCGGCAGTCTTCATGGACGCCAAACGGCGCACGGTCTCGTCGGAATAGGTAATTCCGTCGGGGTTGGAATACTTGGGGTTACACCAAATACCCTTGATCAGAGGATCATTTGCAACAAGCTCCTCGACGGCATCCATATCGGGACCTGTTGGCGTCATAGCGACCGTGATCATCCTGATCCCAAGCGACTCGCAGATACCAAAGTGACGGTCGTAGCCCGGCGCGGGACAGATAAACTTAATATCGTCGCGACACCAAGGGCGCTCACTTCCCACCACGCCGTAGAGCATAGCGCGCGCGACGGTATCGTACATCAGATTAAGAGACGAGTTTCCACCAACGAAGATCTCCTTTTCCGAAAGTCCCAAAAGGTCAGCAAACAGCTTTTTCATTTCGGGAAGTCCGTCCAGAACACCGTAGTTGCGGCAATCAAAGCCGTTTGCGGCGCGGCACTCCTCGGGGGTGCTGACGCAGGTGAGATAGCCCTCGAGAAGATCCAGCTGCTCCTTTGCGGGCTTTCCGCGCGAAAGATCGAGCGTCATTCCCTGCTTCTTCGTTTCGGCATACGCCGCCCTCAAGGCTTCCAATTCCTTGATCTGTTCGGATTTACTCATCTTAGAAAATTCCATTGGTATCACTCCTTGTATCGGTAAAAATCAACTTTCAGTATTATACCATATTCTGTCTTGGATTGCAAGAGGTTTTTGCAATTTTTATTTAAAAAATTGCATTTTTTTATTATTTGCCTTGATTTTTCCAAAAGTCAGATACCATTTCTGCAAGTTCGAACGCATCTCCTGCATATCGAATATGACTCCAATAATCAGGAAAGAGCATTTTATAGCGTTCCTCACCAAAGCGCGAGTCGATCAGCACGACCACTCCGCGATCCTCCTCACGACGGATCACACGCCCCGCCGCCTGCAGAACGCGGTTCATGCCCGGATAGGTATAGGCATAGTCGTAGCCACGCTCTCGCGTGGTCTCATAGTAGTCTCGCAAAATATTCCGCTCGTTGGAAAGCCCGGGGAGTCCCGTTCCCACGATGACCGTTCCGATCAGCAGCCGTCCGGGCAGGTCAATTCCCTCGGAGAACGATCCCCCCAGCACGCAAAAGCCAATGCGAAGCCTTCGGTCGTCGCGAAAGGCTTCCAAAAAGGCTTCCCTTTGCACGGCAGTCATTCCGCGCGTTTGCACCACGGTCTCAACCTGCGGATATTTTTGCACAAATCGCTCAAGTACCTTTTCCATATAGTCGTAGGACGGAAAATAGACGATATAGTTCCCCGCTTTTGCCGATACCGTGGCGGCGATGAGCGACGCGATCTTTTTGTAGGATTTGGCGCGATCCTCAAACCGCGTGCTGACCGTTGGAACCGCTGCAAGACAGAGCTGTGACGGCTTGAACGGAGATGGGAGAGAGATGCGTACCGCCCCCTTGCCACCGCCGAGAATATCGGCAAAATAGTCGGACGGCGTGAGCGTTGCCGAAAACAGAACCGACGCGTGGGCGCGCGAAAGGCAGGCACTCAAAATGCTTGACGGATCAAGACAGATCAGCCGCACACATCTCTCGTCTCCCTCGACGGTCACAAAGGTCAGGAAATGCTCGTCGTAATACTCGGAAATGATTTCAAAATGCTTCA
>JAZRIE010000157.1:0-4866 GCA_045645105.1 Eubacteriales bacterium
ATCCGAGCAAGCTCGGCGGTCGCCCGCGGGCGTTCGATGAACGCCCCTACAAAACAATATCAAACTTCCTTATGAGAAGCCGCCCTTTCCGTCTTTTTTTGTCTTGTCCTTCCGCATAATTTTTTGTTTTCTCGAATAAGAAGATAAAAAAGGAGGCGATCAACTTGAAGCTGGAGAGATGTGAACGGCACGGAACGGTGCGCGAGGGGTATCAGATTTTGTTGCGTGCAGACGCCGAGCTATTGTTGCCGGAGGACAAACCGCTGATGCGCGCGTTCTACGAGCATATGGGGGAGACCTGCATGATCTGGGCGCAAACGGTACACGGAGAGGCTTTGCGACGCGAATTTCTGACTCTTGAAGGCATTCGCGAAAAATCGCAATTCGGTACGCAGCACTATCGTTTTCGCATGCGGTGCGCGTGGGAGGAGGATGGTTTTGTAGCTATGCTCTGCGAGACCGAGCTGTCGGGGCAGTGGCGTGAGCCGCAAAAAAGCTATCATCGGATCTCACACGTCTGGAACACCGAGGAGGAGAATGCGCTTCCGTTTCCCCAGATATTGGAGCGGTTCGGCGTGCAGGTTTCCAAAAGTAAGCTTCCGTTCACCCCGGACGGCATCTATCCGGAGGGGGATCAGATGGTGTTTTTTCGGAACGTTACCGAGCATACGCCTTTCCTCGAAAAAAGGATCTCAAGAAACCTGTCGCAAAAAAGCAAAATCTCCCAAAAAAAATGAAAATAAAAAATTTTATTTATAAAAAATGTTGAAAAATTTCTAAATGCTCTTGTAAAACATTTTTTCATATGTTATAATTAAGGTATCTGTTTTCTCATACGGCGTGTCGCGAGGCCCATCTCGCGATGCGACGGACGTGGGACAAGCATGACATAGGAGGAGTTATGTCAAGAGAAGCAATTTTGAAAATACGTGAGGTCGAGGAGACCGCCAAGCGTATGGTTGCGGATGCCAAGACGGAAGCGCAGAAAATGATCGAGACGGCGCAGGCAGAGGGCAAGGCTCTTTGCGAGCGTACCGAGAACGACGTCGGCGCGGAGTACGGCACGAAGCTGACCGAGCTTGGTGAGCGCGCCGCAGAGATGCGTGAGCGTGTGGAGGCAGAGGGGCAGGAGGAGCTTTCCTCAATGGAGACCGAGATCCGTCTGCGCCGCCGCGGTGCGGAAAAAATCATCATCAGGGGGTTTGAGCAAAAATGTCGGTAAGCGCGATGAAAAAGCTCACCGTTCTTGCCTATCGCTCGGATGCGGACGCCCTTGTGCGCAAGCTGATGGATCTGAAATGCGTGGAGATACGCACGTCGGTGGACGGCGCGCTTCCCGATGCGTTTGATACGTTCGGGTGCAACGCGCAAAAGACCGAGGCGGAGCGTCGTCTTGCGGCGATCCGTCGGGCGCTTCCAACGCTTTCCGCGTACACCACGCGCAAAGGGGGACTCGGACGGATCGTCCACAGAGTCAACCGCGCGGAGTTCTGCCGTGATGGCAGACGGGATGCGGCATGGAGAACGGTTGAGGATACGTTGCAGACCCTTTCGAGCATGGAAGCCTTGGATGCGGAGCAGACGCGTAACGAAAATCTGATCGCTTCCATGGAGCCGTGGCTTGGCTACGACGTTGCAATGAACGAGGTGGGAACCGCCACCACGAAAATGCTGCTCGGCGTTTATCCGCCAAAGACCGATCCTGCGGCCGTGACGGCGGAGCTGGAGGAACTTGGCGCGTATATGGAGTTCGTTGGCGGGGACGAGCAGGGGATCTACGTAACGGTCACCTGTCACAAAAATGATTTTGACGCGGTCGAGCGCGCCGCTGTGGCGCAGGGCTTTGCCAAGCTCAGCTTCCCCGACGTCCCCTCAACGGCACGCGTTGCCGCAGAGCGGGCGCAGGAGCGGCTTGCAGAGATCGATATGGAACGGATGAGATGCGAGGAGAAATTACGCGACCTCGCGGAAAAGCTTGCAGACGTGGAGATCCTTTCCGACGTTGAGGAAACAACGGTCAGGGTCTGCGAGCAAAAGAGAAAGCTTGCCGCAACCGAAAGCTGTGCGGTGCTTTCGGGGTGGATCCCCGAGGCGGCGGAGAAGCGGCTGGCGGAAACGCTTTCTGAGTTTGAATGTGCGGTCGACGTTGCCGAGCCCGAGGAGGGTGAGGAGCCGCCGATATTGCTCCGCAACAATTCCTTTGCCTCGAACTTTGAGTGGGTGGTCGGAATGTATTCCTACCCCAAGTACGGTGCGTTTGACCCCACGTGGATCATGAGTATCTTCTATTTCGTGATCTTCGGCTTGATGTTTGCCGACGTGGGCTATGGACTGATGCTGGTTGCCTGCTGCTTTGGCGGCATTAAGCTGCTCAATCCGAAGCCGGGACTGCGTCGCATGATGATGATGTTCGGCTACTGCGGATTTTCCTGCATCATAATGGGTGTGGTCTTTGGCGGTTGGTTTGGAGACCTGCCCGTTGCGATCATGACGAACCTTTTGCATCTCCCCGTAGACACGGGCGTTGGACATTTCTTTGCGTCGGGGCTTTGGTTCAATCCCTTGGACGATCCCATGACCTTCCTGATCCTGTCTCTTGGCGTGGGTGCCGTGCATATGATCGCGGGCATGGTGGTCGATTTCGTCGTCAAATGCAAGCGCGGTCAGGCGGCAGAGGCTGCTTCCACCATCATTCCGTATTGGATCCTGTTTGCGGGCTTGGCACTCTTTTTGGTCAATTCCACCGCAGGAGCGATCGGAAGTGCGGCAGGTGCGCTTGCCATTCTGCTGTTCAACGGATACGGACAGCGAAACATCTTCAAACGCTTGTTTAAGGGCTTGGGCGGACTTTACGGCTTGATCAGCTATGCGTCCGATCTGTTGTCCTACTCGCGTATTCTGGCACTGGGTCTGGTTGCCGGAGTTATCGCAAAGGTCATCAACCTGATCACCATGATGGGGGACGGAAATCCGATTGGATTTGTCATCATGCTGATCGTTCTCATTCTGGGGCACGTGCTGAACATCGCCATCAACCTTTTGGGAACCTTTATTCACGCGTCCCGTTTGCAATATCTGGAGTTCTTTGGAAAGTTCTTTGAGGACGGCGGTGAGGCGTTTACTCCCGCTTGCCCTGCCGAGGAATATTCCGAGGAGCCGCAACAGCTTTCGTAACCCAATTTCATAACAATAAATATTAAAAAAGGAGATTAAAACAATGACAATGGGTGAATTTTGGAATTCGATCTTAACAGGAAACAACTTGGCTATTTTGGGTGCCGCTCTGGCAACGCTGCTGGCGGGCATCGGTTCGGCAAAGGGCGTAAACCTCGTTGGTAAGGCTGCTTCGGGACTTCTTTCCGAGGATCCTTCCAAGTTCGGTAAGGCAATGGCTCTTCTGGCACTCCCCATGACGCAGGGTATCTACGGCTTGATCACCTCGTTCATGATCATGCTCAAGATCGGCGTGTTTGGCGGTGATCCCGTGGTGCTTACCATCAGTCAGGGCGCGTTCTATCTGTTCGCATCGCTGCCGATCGCAATTGTTGGTCTGTATTCCGGCATCAAGCAGGGTGAGGTTGCCGCATCGGGCATTTCCGTGCTTGCAAAGCGCCCCGATCAGCTTGGTAAAGCAATTATGACTGCCGCATTGGTCGAGACCTATGCAATTTTCGCGGTTCTGGTTTCCATCATGCTGGTGTTCCTGTATAAATTTCCCGCCGTGTAATTGACACGAAAGGAAGCGCAAATACATGGCAATGAACGGACTCGA
Source organism: Eubacteriales bacterium (assembly GCA_045645105.1). Classification (GTDB taxonomy): domain Bacteria; phylum Bacillota; class Clostridia; order Oscillospirales; family CAG-272; genus UMGS1865. The sequence goes on from JAZRIE010000157.1 coordinate 3,773, forward strand.
CAAAATTACCAATCGCATTCTTGACGAGGCTCGCGCCGAGGCGGATGCGATCATAGAAGCGGCGCGCGCCGAATGTGAAGCCATTCGCGCGGACTACGCCGCAAAAGCGGAGGCGATCCGCCTTCGCATCTCCGATACTGCCGAGCGTGAGGGGGCTGACCTCATCGCGCGCGCCAAGGCTGCATCTGCCAACGAAAAGCGCGGCGCGATCCTGCGTATGCAGAGCCGTGTTCTCGACGAGACCTTTGAGAGTGTGAGAGCGCAGATCCGCGGACAGAGCGACGAGCAGTACGCAAAAACGCTGACGGGACTGTTGTCGGCGGCATTGACCGAGCAGGTTACGATCGAGCGCGAAAGCCTTGCGCTGTACGGCGAGGAGGACACTCCCGTCGCCGAGACCTACGAGGTGATCCTAAATCAGCAGGATCGAGATCGCTTCGGTGAGGCGCTTGTGCGTGATACGCGCGCAAGGCTGCGCGGAACGCTTTCCGACGAGGTATTGGCAAAGCTGAGTCTTTCCAATGCCGTCGCATCCATTGAGGGCGGCGTGATCCTGCGTTGCGGAAGCATTGAGACCAACTGCTCGCTGGAGCTGATCTTTGAGCAGCTTCGCGCAGAGCTTGAGGGGGAAGTGAGCCACGCGCTCTTTACCGCTCCCAAGCAATTTTAACCGAAAGGATGAGCGTGGATGAAGGATTATCTGTATGATTGCGCGCGCATCCGTGCCAAAGAGGTTGGCTTGGTGGGAAAGGACCGTCTGGAGGAGCTTCTGAACACCAGAACGCTTTCGGAAGCCCTGCAAAGGCTCTCCGAGATGGGGGTTTCTGTGATCACCGAGGACGAAACGCAGCGCTTTTTGCGTGAGGAGACGCTGTTGAAGATCCTGCGCGAGGCATATGCCGACGTGATCGGCGTCGCGCCCGACGACAAGGCGCTCTCTCTGTGGCTCTATCCTTACGACTGCAACAACGTCAAGGCGGCGATCAAGTGCTTTTTCCGTGAGATCGATCCCCGTCCCATGATGTTCGATTTTGGTTCCGTGAGTGCCGACGAGATCGGACGTATGGTGCAAAACAGCGATTTTTCGGCTTTGC
>JAZRIE010000158.1:0-2727 GCA_045645105.1 Eubacteriales bacterium
GGTATCGTGCTTATCCATCAAAATTGCCATTTTTACCTTGGTGCCGCAGCCGTCGGTGCCCGAAACGAGGGCCGGCTCCTCGATGCCCGCAAGTCCGAAGTCGGATCGTAGCCATGTCGTTCTGTGAGCCAAGGAGTTGAATTACTAAGTTGTCTTCCTAAGACCGCTTGGCCTCCGACTTGGTATCGTGCTTATCCATCAAAATTGCCATTTTTACCTTGGTGCCGCAGCCGTCGGTGCCCGAAACGAGGACCGGCTCCTCGATGCCCGCAAGTCCGAGACCAAAGCAACCGCCAAAGCCTCCAACGTCGTCCAAGCAACCCTCGTTCTTGGTACGGGCAATGTGTTTTTTCATCAGCTCGACCGCCTTGTAGCCTGCGGTAATGTCAACGCCTGCTGCTGCGTAGCTTTCGGATTTGGAATTGTTATGCATGATCGTCTATACTCCTTCAATCAATAAATTATTCTTTGCCGCTCCAGCAATAGGTGCAAAGCTTACACGGGTCGATCCCGATTGCCTGAATGATGCCCTCCAGCGATTGGAACTCCAGAGACGAGAAGTTGAACTTATCGCAAATGGTCTTGCGCAGAAGTCTTCCGCGCTCGGTTGAGGGATTGCTGTATTCCTCGATATATTTGTCGCCTTCCTCACCCTCCAGCTCGCGAATGGTTCTCCGCGCGATCAGCTCCATGTCGTCGCGCGTGCTGGTAAAGTTGAGGTACTTACAGCCGTACATGATCGGCGGGCAGGCAGAGCGCATATGCACCGCCTCAGCCCCGTTGTCGTAAAGGAAATCGACGGTCTCCTTCAGCTGTGTGCCACGGACGATCGAGTCGTCCACAAAAAGAAGATTTTTGCCTTCGATCAGATCGTGAATGGGGATCTGCTTCATTTTGGCGACCCTGTTTCGGTCTGCCTGCTTCTGTGGGGTAAAGCTACGCGACCAGGTCGGCGTATACTTGATATACGGACGCGCAAAGGGTGCGTGTGAGCGATTGGCATATCCGATAGCATGCGGAGTACCTGAATCCGGAACACCGCCTACGTAATCCAGCTCGCTCGCGTTCTGCTCGCGCTCGTCGTACTCTGCCATGATCTCACCGTTGCGGCAACGCATGACCTCAACGTTCACGCCCTCGTAGGTGGACGTAGGATATCCGTAATACGCCCAAAGGAATGCGCACATCTTCATCTCCTTGCCCGCCTCGGCAAGCTGTACGATCCCCTTCTCCACCGAAATTTCCACGATCTCGGCAGGTCCCAGCTCCTTGGCAAGCGTGTATCCGAGCTTTTGGTAGGCAAAGGACTCAAATGAGACGCAGTAGTCTCCGTCCCGCTCGCCCACTTGGATCGGCGTTCTGCCAAAGCGGTCGCGCGCAGCGATCACACTGCCGCCCTCCTTAAGAACGATGATCGATGCCGATCCCTCGATCACCTCCTGCGCAAACCGAATTCCCTCGACGAAGTTCGGCTTTTGATTGATCAGCGCGGCAACAAGCTCCACCGAGTTGATCTTTCCACCCGTCATGGCGTTGAAATGCCCCGTGCTATTTGCAAAGTACTGACTGACCAGATACTCTGCATTTCGTACCGCGCCGACCACGGTGATGGCATATGCGCCGAGTGCCGAGTGGATCAGCAGCGGTTGCGGATCGCCGTCACTGATACAGCCGATCGCCGCGCTTCCCTGCATCTCCTCGTACACGTGCTCAAATCGCGTCCGGAACGGTGTGTTCTGGATGTTGTGAATCTCTCTTTGCAAGCCGAGCTCACGGTCGTAAGCCGCCATACCCGCGCGACCTCCGCCCAAATGCGTGTGATAATCAGTACCGAAAAAAACATCCGAAACCGCGTCCTGCTTACATACAGCTCCAAAAAAGCCCCCCATTGATATCCTCCGAGAAAAGTTTCATACACATTCATACACGCACAAAGGGGTAATCCGTAAAACAGATCACTCCTTCGTGCGTTATTCCGATTATTTCTTCTTTGACGGGATCAAGCGAAGAAAAGCTCGGAGAGCGTCATAGGATCGATATACTTGCCGTCCTTATAAACGCGCATATTACCCGACGCGATCTCGTCGATCAGCATGACCTTACCGTCCGCGTCGTAACCGAACTCAAACTTGATATCGTACAGAACAAGACCCTTCTCCAAAAGATCGTCGGCAACGATCTTGGTGATCTTCTGAGTCATTGCCTTGATGTCGTCGTACTGCTCAGCGGTCATCACGCCGAGATCGACCAGACCGTCCTTGGTGACGAGCGGATCGCCCTTCTCGTCATTCTTAAAGGTGGTCTCCACGTATGCAGGCAGATCTGCGCCCTCCTCGATATAGTCGGAGTAGCGGCGGTAGAAGCTACCGACTGCCTTGTGGCGGCAAATAACCTCAAGTCCCTTGCCGAATGCCTTGGCAGGCAGAACCTCCATGGTGGTGTTGGCAAGGTCTGCGCTGATATAGTGCGTCTTGATGCCTGCGGCGTTGACCTTCTCAAAGAAGTAGATCGACATACGCAGATTGACATCTCCCACACCCTCGATGGTGAGTCCCACAGAGTTTTCACCGGGATCGAACACACCGTCCTTGCCGGTGCAGTCGTCCTTAAACTTCAGCAGGTAGTTGCCGTTGTCCAATGCGTATACGTTTTTGGTTTTGCCGGTGTAAACAAGTTTCAGATTTTCCATAATTTAATGACCTCTTTCTGTATGATAAATGGGATTAC
>JAZRIE010000159.1:0-3223 GCA_045645105.1 Eubacteriales bacterium
TCATATATTGTGAAAACGCGAGAGACGGTGCAACGTCCCTTGCAAAGACACACATATGGGGGTGCTTTTATGTTTATCACACTGTTTGCCCTGCTGACACGTATTCTGCACATGATCCTTGGCATCGGGACGCCGCAATCCTTTCCCCCGCCCCTGCCGAACGACGAGGAGCGCGAATGCTTTCTGCTTGCCGAGGGTGGCGACGAGGAGGCGCGGCAGAAGCTGATCCTACATAATCTGCGTCTGGTCTCGCACATCGTGCGCAAGTATTATTCGACGGCACGCAACGCTGAGGATCTGGTTTCGATCGGCACGATCGGTCTTGTCAAGGCGGTTGACACCTTCAACGTCCACAACGGGGCGCGTTTTGCGACCTATGCGGCAAAATGCATTCAAAATGAGATCCTGATGCACTTTCGTTCCCAAAAGAAGCTTTCGTCCGAAGTCTCGATCAATGACACGATCGACGTGGACCGCGACGGCAATCCCCTGACCTACATTGACGTAATTTGCAGTGAGGAAGACATTGCCGAGGAGATCGACCGCAAGCTGCTGACGGGAAAAATGATGCACTTTATCGACACCTGCCTGAGTCCGCGAGAGCGACAGATCATAATGATGCGCTACGGTCTTGGCGGCATCAAGGAGCAAACGCAACGCGAGATCGCCGCCGCACTGAATATCTCGCGCTCTTACGTCTCGCGCATTGAAAAAAGCGCCCTTCAAAAACTGAAGGACGCTTTGGAGGGAAAGCAGTAAAAGCCATGCTATGAGCGACATACTTCCAATCGTTTACAAATCATTTTTCGTAATCTGCGCTGTTCCATGCAAAACAACGTTTGTGGAGATTTCAGGGTCTCGGTGGCCCCTGAAATCTTGCGATAGTACCTTTCCGTCTGTTCGCAAACACCCCCACTTATGCCCTGAATAACCGTCCGAGGCAGAGCATGAACGCTTTTCTCTGTCCGTAAAACGCGGTAAAAGTTTTGAAAGGTGTCGGAAAGCGCAACGGCTTTGCCGTTGACAACATGGCTTGCCATGTTTACTTTTATCAAAAGTTTTCTGACAAAAAAAATATAAAATCAAAGCTTTACCGCGCGGATACGCTTTTTCATTTTGCGCAGGTCGCGGAGCATGCGTAGGGTGTCACGCACGATCTTGACCTTGGAATTGCCGTGGCAAAGCACTCTTACGGGCATTTCGACGATGCGGTATCGGTATTTGACCGCCCATAGGATCGCCTCAAAGTCAAAGGCAAAGCCATTCACCTCACAGCGCGGAAAAATGCTTTCCGCCGCCTTCCTTGTAAACGCCTTGCACCCGCATTGCGAGTCCGAAAGCCGAAAGCCGCCCGCCACGCAAAGCACGCGGATATAAAGCTTGGACGCCACGCGCCGCAAGAAGGTATATCCCTCGTAGCCGTCGTGCCGCAGATTGCGCGAGCCGATCACAAGCTCGGCATCGGGATTTTTGGAAAAGGTCTCTGCGATCTCGGAGATCACATCGGTCCCATATGCCAGGTCCGAGTCGGTAAAGATCCGAATATCGCCCGTGGCTTCGAGCATCGCCGTGCGCACCGCGTGTCCTTTACCGCGGTTTTGAGGGTATCCGATCACGCGGACGTGCGGCAGATCCAACGCTTTTACCGTTTCGTCGCATCCGTCGGTACTGCCGTCGTTGCAGAAAATGATCTCGTAATCGTCAAAATGCTCCGACATGTAGGACGACAACCGACTTGCGGTCTTTGCAATCACGCGATTTTCGTTATACATAGGAATACAAACCGAAATTCTCATAGGTCAAAGTCCTTTCCGAAACAGGAAAACGTCAAAATCCACCGTTGTGGTCAAGGTGTTCAGCCGCGCAAGCTTTTCGCGGTCGTCCTTGGATGTCCGCCAATAATAGGGCGTCATGGAGAACAGATTTTGGATCTTCTCCTGCCCCTCTACCGTGATCTCAAACCGCAACCGCTCGCGGCGTATCTCCTGCATTTTCGTGGGCAGATCGGCTCTGCCGACATTCTGATAAGGATTTTCATAGATGGCTTTTTTCAGCCCCATCAGGTGATCCTCGCCCGCACCGACCAAAAGAAGATACCCGCCGTCCTTCAGCACGCGCGAAAACTCGTCCTCGGCGCAGGGGGCGAACAGATTGGTGACGGCATCGAACGACGCGTCACGCACGGGCAGTGAAAAGATGCTTGCCACCGAAAATGCCGCGCGTGTTCCCATTTGTCTTGCACGCTTTGCGGCACTCTCAACGCCTGCGCGAGATAGATCGACGCCGAGCACGTCACGCGACTCTGCCATGCGGTTGGTGTAATAGCCCTCTCCGCATCCCGCATCAAGAACCGTCCCGCATCCGATTTCATCGAGCAGGCGATTGACGGCGTCCGAAAGCGGCTGATAGTAGCCCGCGTCCAAAAAGGCACGGCGCGCGCGCACGGCCTCCTTGGTATCTCCGTCGCCCGCGTGCGGTCCCGCGAGGTAGATGTGTCCGCTCTTGGCATAGTCAAAGCAATGCGGCTTTTCGGCACGACAATGGCATACTCTGCCGTCGTCTGTCTCGGTCATCCCCTCATGACAGACGGGACAGCGCAAAAGATCTAAAATAGTACGGTTCAAGTGTCTTCTTCCTCCTTGCTGCCATTGGTGTAGGGCGTTTGAATGGGAAGCTCAAACCAGAAGGTAGAGCCATACCCCTCCCGACTGCTGACACCGTAGGATGCGCGGTGCAGCTCTAAAATCCCCTTGACGATCGAAAGTCCGAGTCCCGTTCCGATCATGGCACGGCGGTGGACCTTATCCACCTTGTAATAGCGATCCCAGATCAAGGGGAGCTGTTCTTGCGGGATACCGTCGCCCGAATCGGTGACGCTGATGCGCACTCTTGCGTTTTCGGTAAGCGTTTGGCTTACCGTTACCCGCTTGTCCTCACCCGTGTAGTTGATGGCATTGTTGATCAGATTATAGATGACCTGCAGGATCATACTGCGGTCGGCGATCACCCACGCGCTCTCGTTGGCACAAAATTCCACGTGATAGCCTCTGTGCTTGATCAACGTCTCGTATCGCGTCATGACCTCACGCACCGCACCCGTCAGATCGAAGCAGGTGGCGTGAGGCGCGGATGCCCCCGACTGTAGCTTGGAAAGATCCAACAGATCGCTTACAAGCTCCGAGAGTCTTGTGGTCTCGTCGATGATGACCTGCACGTTCTCGGG
>JAZRIE010000160.1:0-7023 GCA_045645105.1 Eubacteriales bacterium
GCTAAGGAGCTTGGCGGCGAGATCGAGATCGTCGATTTCTACCGCTTCGAGAAGGGCGAGGGCATTCAGAAGAGAGAGGAAAACTTTGCTGAGGAAATCGCAAAGATGACCGCAGGCAAATAATCAAATTTGCATCATTAAAGACCGTTCGCACATTGGCGTCATACTCCAACCGGAGTATCACGCTACTGTGTGGGCGGTCTTTCCTTCATATTTATAAAAAAAATTGAATTGTATCGATTTATTTACAAAAAAGGTGTTTACAAAAAGCGTTTTTTGTAGTAAAATATTTAGGAGAAGATTCTGCATATAATGAGGAGAACGACTGAACATGAAAACACCGAAGTACAAACGTATTTTACTGAAGCTGTCCGGCGAAGCACTCTCTCCCTCTGACGGAACCGAGATCCTTGATTTCGAATTCATTACAAAGGTCGCGAAGGAGATCAAGCGTTGCGTGGACGCAGGCGTTCAGGTCGGCGTGATCGTTGGCGCGGGCAATATCTGGCGGGGCAGACAAGGCACGGGCATGGACCGTTGTCGTGCCGATCACATGGGTATGCTGGCAACCGCTATCAACTCGATCGCCCTGCAGGACGTGTTTCTGCGAGAGGGCATGGACACGATCGTGATGACGGCGGTAGAAATGAACGCCTATGCCGATCACTATAATTCGCGCGATGCCATTCGAGCACTTGAGGAAGGAAAGGTCGTGATCTTCGGATGCGGTCTTGGAACGCCCTTTTTCTCCACCGATACGGCAGCCGCTTTGCGCGCCGCGGAGATCGGTGCAGACTGTATCCTGATGGCAAAGAATATTGATGCGATCTATAGTGCCGATCCCAAGCAGGATCCCAACGCTGTCCGCTACGCCGACCTGACCTACCGTCAGATCCTTGACGAAAACCTGCGCGCCTTGGACATGAGCTCTGCGATTTTCTGCATGGATAACAACATCAACGGCTATGCCTTCGGACTTGCTGACCCCGAAAACATTTATCGTGTGGTCATGGGCGAGACCGTCGGAACCTCTATTCATAACTGAGATCAATATTGATACAATTTACATAGAAAGGGCTGCCGCCACGCGGTGGCAGGGTAAAAATCACATGAAATTCAATACCAAAGACACCGAAGAAAAAATGAAAAAAAGCGTCGCCGCTTACGAGAACAATCTTTCCACGATTCGAGCAAGTCAGGCGAATGCGGCAATCGTCTCTAAGGTCACCTTTGAGTACTACGGAGCCGCAACCAAGCTTGTGGATATGGCGTCGGTCGCAGTGACCGATCCCAAAACACTGACGATCACTCCCTACGACCGTTCCACGCTCAAGGAAATGGTCAAGGCAATTCAGGCGTCCGACATTGGCATCACGCCCATGGACGACGGCTCCGTGATCCGTCTTGTGTTCCCGCCTTTGACCGAGGAACACCGTAAGAACCTCGCAAAGCAGATCCAGAAGATGGGCGAGGAAGCGCGAGTTGCCATTCGGAACATCCGCCGTGACGCCAACGACGATATCAAGAAGCAGAAAAAGGATGGGCTGATGACCGAGGACGAGCAAAAGATGAGCGAGAAATCGGTGCAGGATCTGACCGACCAGTACGTCAAGCTGATCGACGGCATTACCTCGAAGAAGGAAAAGGAAGTTATGCAGCTTTGATCTGCGTTCCCTTATAACAAACAACGGCGGATTTGCAAGAATCCGCCGAAGTATTAGGATCACGGAGTGACATGGAATATGCTTTGGAATAAAAAGAAAAAAGAGATCGAGCAAGTGACGGTAGACGATCGACTTCAGCACATTGCATTCATTATGGACGGCAACGGTCGTTGGGCGCAAAAGCGCGGCATGCCGCGTGAGTTCGGTCACTCGCACGGCGCGGCAACCTTTAAAAAGGTGGGGCGCTACTGTGAGAGCATCGGACTCAAATATATGACCGTTTACGCGTTTTCTACCGAGAATTGGAAGCGTCCGCAAAAGGAAGTCGATACGATCATGAAGATCTTTGACGACTATATCGAGGAATGCTTCCTTGAAATGGAGGACGATAACGTCCATTTCCGTTTCATCGGAAACCTGAACATTTTTCCCGCATCCTTGCAGGAAAAGATGGCAAGGATCGACCGCGAGACCGCACACAAGCCCTTTATCCTCAATATTGCCGTCAATTACGGTGGACGCGAGGAGATCGCGCACGCTTGCAACGAGCTGATAAAGCAGGGAAAAACGAATATCACCGAGGAAGATATTTCGGCGAACCTTTACACCGCAGGCTGTCCCGATCCCGACCTGATCGTTCGAACGGGCGGCGACCTGCGCACCTCGAACTTTTTGCTCTGGCAATCGGCATATGCGGAATACTACTTTACCGACGTCCTCTGGCCCGATTATTCCGCGTCCGACGTGGACGAGGCGGTTCGTGCCTTCTACTCCAGAAAACGCCGCTTTGGCGGTGTATAAGCACTTGTAAAACAAGAAAGGCTTTACAGATGAAAACAAGAATTATTACGGCGATCGTTGCCATTGCGGTCCTTTTGCCCGTGCTGTTCTTTTCGGCAACGCCGATTTTGCCCGTGGCAATGGCGATCTGCTCGCTGATCGCAGTTTATGAAATGATGTCCTGCATCGGGCTGAAAAAGGAATACGTCCTTACAATTCCGCTTTATCTTGCGGCATTGGGACTTCCGTTTCTCGTCCGCTGTGCAGGGGACTTGAATACTTTCCGTCAGGTGGTGACGGCACTTGCTCTGTCTGTGGTGCTATATTTTTTGGCAGTATTGACCTTCTCGCACGGAAAATACAAGCCCTCGGACGTCTCCTTGGCGTTTATGACGGCTTTTTACATCCTCGCGGGCTTTCACGCGATCATGGTGCTCCGTGACTATGAGCTTGGCGGTAAGTACGTGTATCTGACCGTCTTTATTTGTGCTTGGGTGACCGATACCTTTGCGTATTTTTGCGGAATGCTCTTCGGTCGCGGAGGCAAGCACAAGCTGATCCCGGACGTCAGTCCCAAAAAGACGGTAGAGGGCGCAATTGGTGGGATCGTCTTTTGTATCCTTTCCATGGTGATCTACGGCTTGGTGATCAACGGCATGACCGACTATCACGCAAATTATCCCGTCCTGATCGTGGGGGGACTTTTGGCATCGGTGATTTCGCAGGTTGGCGACCTTTGTATGTCGGTGATCAAGCGTGCGTACGGGATCAAGGACTACGGCAAGCTGTTTCCGGGACACGGCGGAATGCTTGATCGCTTTGATTCGGTCATGGCGGTCTCGGTCGTGCTCGCGGTGTTCGGCTCTTTCTTTAACTTTTTTGAGGTGATCTGATGAGTAAAAACGAAATCTATCCGTCGCTGACTGTCCTCGGCTCCACGGGATCGGTGGGGGAGCAGGCGATCGACGTAGCACTTCGCAACAACATACAAGTCAATTCGCTTTGCGCACAGAAAAATGCTAAGCGCGTGGAGGAGCAGGCAAGACAGCTTCATGTAAAATCCTGCGCTATGGCGGACGAAAACGCGGCAAAAGAACTGAAAATCGCGCTTGCGGATACCGATATCAGGGTCTATGCGGGAATGGACGGGATCTGTGAGATGATCGGACAGCCCTATGACTCGGACGAGGTCGTGGTCAATTCGGTGATCGGTGAGGCAGGACTTCGTCCTACGCTTGCAACGCTTACGGCAGGCAAAAGGCTTGCACTTGCCAATAAGGAGTCGCTGGTTTGTGCGGGTGAATTTGTGATGAAGCTGGCACGCGAAAAGGGGCAGGAGATCCTTCCCGTGGACAGCGAGCACAGTGCGATCTTTCAAGCCCTGCGTTCGGGTGGCAAGAAGCGTATCAAGCGCATTCTGCTCACGGCGTCGGGCGGTCCCTTTTACGGCATGACGCGCGATCAGCTTTCCGATATTACCGTCGAGCGCGCGCTGGCGCATCCCACGTGGAATATGGGCGCGAAGATCACCATTGACAGCTCAACGCTCATGAATAAGGGCTTTGAGGTGATCGAGGCGGTGCATTTGTTTGACGTTACCCCCGATCAGATCGAGGTTTTGGTGCATCGCGAAAGCATAATGCATTCGGCAGTCGAATATATAGATAACAGCGTGATCGCACAGATGTCTGTGCCCGATATGCGCCTTTGCGTGCAGTACGCGCTCACGCATCCCGATCGCACCGAGGCGGTGATCCCACAGCTGGATCTGACGGAGGTCGGCAAAATGACCTTTGCCAAGCCCGATACCGATACCTTTGTGTTGCTTCAATTGGCACTTGACGCGATCGGCTTGGGCGGGGCAGTCCCCGCGGTGCTGAACGCCGCAAACGAGGTGGCGGTTGCCGCATTCCTCGACCGCAGACTTTCCTACGTAGGGATCTTCGATCTCGTGACCGAGACGGTAGAGCGACTTTCGGATGCTTCGCACATCACATCAATCGACGATATTTTTGCCTTTGACAACGCCGCAAGACAGCTTGCGAACGAAATTTTGGATCGACAGACCAAAAAGAGTCTTGTCGATTGAACGGAGGATCATAAATCTTGAGTTTTCTCTATATTCTACTTGCGCTCTTAATGTTCGGTGTCCTGATCTTTATCCACGAGCTGGGTCATTTTATTGCCGCGCGCCTTTGCGGTGTTGAAATTTTGGAATTTGCCATCGGTATGGGCCCCAAGCTGATCTCATGGAAATCCAAGAAGAACGGCACGCGTTATTCCTTGAGGCTCTTTCCCATTGGCGGCTACGTGAGCATGCTTGGTGAGAACGGCATGGAGGCAGTGCAGGGGAGCGCAGATGGGGAATTCGACGAAAAAGCAACCGAGATTGCCGACAACAAAGCCATTGAGGGGGAAGCCGTTGAGGGTGAGGTCGTCGATCTTGTGCAAGACCCCGAGCGCGCCAAGCGCGCATACTGCAACCAAAATGTTTGGAAGCGGATCCTGATCTCGATAGCGGGTCCTTTGATGAACGTGTTGCTTGGTTTCCTTTTGATGCTGATCATTACCGTTGCCGCAGGAGAAGGAAATCTCGGCACAACTACGGTTGCCGATTTTCATATCGTTTATCAGTCCGAGGAGAGTCTGTCGGGACTGCTTCGGGGCGACTACGTGGATGCCGTAAACGGCGTTGAGGTCAACTCCTTTGCGCAAATGAAGGAGCTGGTTGCCGCCGACGAGGATGGATTGCTTCAAATCTCTGTTCGACGCCTCAACGCGGAGCGCACCGAGGTAACGAGAGAGACCTTGACCGACGTGCCTCTTGATTTTACTTCCTTGGAGACACTTTTTACGTCGTCGGTCAGCGAGCAATCGGGCTTGCAGGTCAATGACGAGATCGTGAAGGTAAACCGCGTTCGTGTTCACACACATTACGAGCTTTCCTACGAGATCACGATGCAGGGCTACCGCGCACTTGACCTGACGGTCATCCGAAACGGCGAGGAAGTCGTTCTTGAGAACGTCCTGTTCCCGAACACCGTGGACGAAGCAAGCAAGGTTACCGCGGGAGAGATCGATTTCCGTGTTTTCGCAGAATCCAAATATCACGTGGGTACGGTTTTGCGGCACGCGTGGTACCGTTCGGTTTCGATGGTCAAGATGGTATACGATACGCTGGCAGGACTTTTTTCGGGACGCTACGGTATGGAAGCCGTTTCGGGTCCCGTTGGAATCACGAAGGAGATCTCCAAGGTTGCACAGCAAAGCCTTTTGAACATTCTTCCGATGATGGCGCTGATCTCCATCAACCTCGGCGTGATGAATCTTTTGCCTCTTCCCGCACTTGACGGCGGTCATCTCTTGCTTTATGCCATTGAGGTTGTGCGCCGCAAGCCCGTAAAGCCCGAGGTGGAAAGCGTGATCAATTTTATTGGCCTGGTCCTTCTTTTGGGATTGGCAGTCATCATTGCAATTAAGGATATAATAATGTTATGAGATACAATGACGTAAGAAGAAAAAGCAACGAAGTAAAGATCGGTAATCGCGCGATTGGCGGAAACAATCCGATTGCTATTCAGACCATGACCAACACCGACACACAAGACGTGGCGGCGACCGTGGCGCAGATCCGTGCCATGGAAACGGCGGGTGCCGATATTGTGCGCATCACCGTACCGACGGTCGAGGCGGCTGATACCATTCTTGCCATCAAAAAGGCGGGTATTCGTGTTCCGATCGTTGCCGACATTCATTTCAACTACAAAATTGCGCTGCGTTGTGCCGAGCTTGGATTTGATAAGATCCGCATCAACCCCGGTAATATCGGGGACGATGACTACGTCCGTCAGGTCTGCGATGCCTGCAAGAGCCACGGTATTCCGATCCGTATCGGCGTGAATAGCGGTTCCCTCGAAAAGCATATTCTCTCAAAGCACGGCGCCCCCACGCCCGAGGCGTTGGTGGAAAGCGCGCTTTATCACGCGTCGCTTCTTGAAAAATTTGATTTCGAAAACGCCGTGATCTCGATCAAGGCGTCCACCGTGCCGAGCATGATCAAGGCAAACCGCTTGCTTGCCGAGTCCTGCGCGTACCCCTTGCACCTCGGTGTGACCGAGGCGGGCGGCGGTGACAGAGGACTGATCAAAAGCTCGATCGGCATCGGATCTCTGCTTTGCGACGGCATTGGAGACACCCTGCGCGTGTCGCTGACCGATGATCCCGTCACCGAGGTCGAAGCCGCCAAGCAGATCCTTCGTGCCATTGGCATGGAAGGACAGACGGGACTTGATATCGTCAGCTGTCCCACCTGCGGCAGAACCAAGATCGATCTGATCTCGCTCGTTAAGCGATTTGAGGTGGCGGTGAAGGATGCGGGACTTGAGGACGTTCCCGTTAAGGTCGCGCTGATGGGATGCGTGGTCAACGGTCCGGGTGAGGCGCGTGAAGCCGACGTGGGCATCGCGGGCGGTGTTGGTGAGGCGGTTCTGTTCCGTCACGGGGAGATCGTCGAGAAGATCCCCGAGGACGCCGTGATCGAGCGCTTGATACGTGAAGTGCGTCTTTTGAAGGACGGGAT